>JAFOMO010000101.1 GCA_017418905.1 Clostridia bacterium
AACTTTTAATTTCTGCTTGTCTGATTTGCCCTGCACAGCGTTAAATTTTCTTGAAATACGTCAGTATTCCTGCGAAAATTTGCCTCGTGCAAAACAAATTATCCTAAGCATAAATTTAAAAGTTATTTCTTCACAGTTCCTTAGTTAGTGGAATATCTTAACTTTGACTGCGTGCAATAAAGCTTGACATCTGTTGTGTATAAGCGTATTATTGCCTGCAGGCGTACGCCTGCCTATTCGGTGATCTCGGATTCGAGCATACCGTAATCGCCGTTATCTCTGATATATACAACGCAGATCTTGTCGGTCTTGGAGTTGAGGAACATAAAGAACTTGTGGTTTACCATATTCATTCTCAGAATAGCCTCATCGGATGACATGGGCTTCAGAGAAACAGTCTTTGTTCTGAATATGTTGTATGTTATCTCTTCGGGAATGTCGTCTGTATCGTCTCCGATCTCCTCTTCGTCGAATACCTCCAAAGCCGCAGGACGCAGCCTTTTTTCAAGCTTTGTCTTGTTCTTGCGGATCTGGCGTCCGAGCTTATCCATATTTGTATCGAGTGCGTCGTTCATTTCGAGACTTGAGGTTTCAACACGATAAACCATACCGTTGTCTTTTATGGTAATTTCAACCGTTTGTCTGTTCTTGTAGAGGTTAACGGTAACTTTTACTTCGGCATTTTCCGAGAAAACACGTTCGTATTTCTTGAGCTTTTTCTCAACACGCTCCTTAAAGTTATCTCTGAGTGTTACGTTCTTGGCTGTGTAAGTGATCTTCATAGTATCCCACCCTTTCGCTTGAAAGAATAATAATGTTACAGACAGTATCGGTAGTTCGGGGTAAAGTACCGATATATACTCTATCTGTATGACTATATAATAACACAAATAAACATAAAAATCAATAGGACAGTTGAAAAAAATTGTATAAAAATCATAACAAAAAATAAGTAAAAAAAGGAGAGAAAAAGAAAATGTCCGAGAAAAAAGAGATTTCGCCCTTATACAAGGGTATAATACTTATAGTTATGTCTGCGTTTTTCTTTGCATTTATGAATATGTTTGTAAGACTTTCGGGAGAGCTGCCTGCACTGCAAAAAAGCTTTTTCAGAAATCTGATAGCATTTATCTGTGCAGGCGCAGTGCTTGCAAAAAACAAACAGCCGATAAAAGTACCGAAAAATGCATGGCTGCCGCTTCTTCTGAGAGCAGGCTTCGGTACGGTAGGGATTTTTTGTAACTTTTACGCTCTGGGAATACTCGATCTTGCAGACGCTTCTATACTCAATAAGATGTCGCCTTTTTTTGCGATAGTATTCAGTATATTCATACTGAAAGAAAAGATAAAGCCCGCACAGCTCTTGATCGTACTCGGCGCATTGGCAGGGACAGTGTGCGTTATAAAGCCAAGCTTTTCAAATGTGCTTACCGTTCCTGCGTTTATAGCCTTGTGCGGCGGAATGTGTGCAGGTCTTGCTTATACGTTTGTAAGAGATCTGGGACAGAAGGGAGTTAAGGGTTCATTTATAGTGTTCTTTTTTTCGGGCTTTTCGTGCTTGTCGGTTGTTCCGTTTCTGATATTTCAGTATTCGCCTATGACGATCAAGCAGCTTGTATTTTTATTGCTTGCAGGTCTGTCTGCCGCAGGCGGACAGTTCTCGATAACGGCTGCTTACTGTCATGCCCCTGCAAAGGACGTATCAATTTATGACTATTCTCAGATAATATTTGCGTCATTACTCGGGTATATTATTTTCGGGCAGATTCCCGATCTGTTGAGCTGGATAGGATATATTATTATCGTATCAATGGCATTGTTGATGTTTCTGTACAATAAAAACGCAGCAAAGCACGAGAAACAAATTCAGGCATCTGAAAAAAATGATAGCTGATATGACACACACAGTTGATAATTGCATATTTATATAATAAAATTGTCAAATATTCGTTATAAAAATCGGATAATTACAATAAAACGGCGAACTTTTGCAGGAATTTAAAAAATCTCTTGCATTTTTATATGAATTATATTACAATGTTATCTGTAAAAAAACGAAAAGTGTTACGGAGGTTTCTTTATTATGACTTATACACAGATGAGCAGAGAAGAATTACTCGCAGAAAAAGCCGATCTTGAGGCAAAGTACAATATATATAAGAGTAAGGGCTTAAAGCTTGATATGTCAAGAGGCAAGCCCGGCGCAGAACAGCTTGATATTTCAAGACCTATGCTTGATGTTCTTACATCCGAGAGCGATCTTAAAACAGACGAGGGTGTTGACTGCCGCAACTATGGCATACTTGACGGTATTCCGGCAGTAAAGAAAATGTTCGCAGATATTCTCGAGGTTGATCCGTCAGAGGTGTTCGTAGGCGGTAACTCAAGCCTTAACCTTATGTTTGACGTTATTTCATGCTTTATGACTAAAGGCATTGCAGGCTGTGAGCCGTGGATGAAGCAGGAAGGCATAAAGTTTTTGTGCCCCGTACCGGGTTATGACCGTCACTTTGGCATTACAGAGTATTACGGCATTGAGATGATAAACGTACCTATGGACGAGAACGGCCCCGATATGGATATGGTAGAAAAGCTCGTATCACAGGACGAGAAAATAAAGGGTATCTGGTGCGTTCCGAAATATGCGAATCCTTCGGGCATTACATATTCCGATGAGGTAGTTCGCAGATTTGCAGCATTGAAGCCTGCCGCAAAGGACTTCCGTATTATGTGGGATAACGCTTATGTTATTCACGACGCAGCCCCTGTCGGTGATAAGCTTCTGAGCCTTATGGACGAATGTAAGAAAAACGGTACTCAGGATATGGTTATGATGTTTACATCTACATCAAAGATCACATTCCCGGGTGCAGGTGTGTCTGCATTTGCCTGCAGTGAAGAAAATATGAAGGTACTCAAAGCAAGATACAATTTCCAGACTATCGGCTTTGACAAGATAAATCAGCTCAGACATCTTCGTTATCTCAAAGACAGCAAAGGTCTTATAGACTATATGCAGAAACACAGAGCAGTTATCGAGCCTAAGTTTGATGTTGTACTCAACGCTCTTGAATCGTCCGTTAAATCAACGGGTGCAGCAACATGGCAGAAGCCAAAGGGCGGTTATTTTATAAGCGTAGATGTAACAGAGGGTACGGCAAAAGAGGTCGTTAAGCTTTGTAAAGAGGCCGGCGTTGTTCTTACAGGTGCAGGCGCAACTTATCCGTATAAGAAAGACCCCAAAGACAGCAATATTCGTATAGCGCCTACTTATCCGTCTGTTGACGAGCTTGCACAGGCTATCGAGATATTCTGTGTATGCACAAAGCTCGCAGCAGTGAATAAACTTCTCGGTTAGTATTAAAAGTGAAAATTATCTGAAAAATAAGAAAAAACTAACGATTTACAATTATTTTTTCGTAAAATGTACGGCTTTTTATTGACTTTTTTGCGAAAAAATTTTATAATAACTCTGTTACGTCTGTTTTGTTTGTAGCAGAGTTATTTTTTGCTATTTTGCTATGATATAAACAGTAAAATATTTACATTGTCCGGTAAAGGTATTGGATACAATGATATACATAACCTTTGTCGAACAAAAATAATTAATATCCAAACTTTACGGAGGTCACACGAATGAAAAGAGTTGCAAAACCCGTATTCTTCATCGTTGCTATCCTAATAGTTGCGTTAGCTGTAACGTCAGTGTTCGGTATAAATACTCAGTACGGCGACATTGTTACCACACGCATCAAGGGTGTAAGCGACATCAGATGGGGAATAGACATCAAAGGTGGCGTTGAAGCAACATTCCAGCCGGCAGACGGCGTTGACGCTACACCCGAACAGCTTGAATCGGCAAAATCTGTAATCGAGACCCGAATGGTTGCCAACAATATTACAGACTATGAGCTTTATGCCGACGACAGCGCAAACAAAATAATAGTAAGATTCCCCTGGAAGGAAGAAACAACAAACTTTGACCCCTATGAGGCTATCGAAGAAATTTCTGCTACGGCAACACTTACATTCCGTCCCGGCAACAGCTATGAATCTATTGACTACACAGACGACGGTACGCCGGTAATGAAAACACCTACAGGTGAAACGGCTCAGACTGTACTTGTTGACGGTTCAAACGTTAAAAATGCGCAGGCAGGCGTTATCAATGATGACGGAAAGACTCAGTACGTTGTATCTCTTGAATTTGACGATGAGGGCGCAGAGCTTTTCAGACAGGCTACGACAGATTATCTTAACGGTACTATCTCCATCTGGATGGATGATACAATGATCTCTTACCCGACAGTAAACAGCGTTATCACCGACGGCAGCGCTCAGATCTCGGGTAATTTCACCGCAGAAGAAGCAACTGCCCTTGCAACAAAGATCAACGCAGGTGCTTTGCCGTTCTCGCTCGAAACTGTAAATGCAGGTTCAATAAGCCCGACTCTCGGTGCAAACTCACTTCGTGCAATGGCTTTGGCTGCTGTTATCGCATTTGCTATTATTACAGTATTTATGATAATCGTATTCAAAGTTCCCGGTTTTGTTGCAGTTATCGCACTTCTGGGACAGCTTGCAATTACAATAGTTGCAGTATCAGGTTATTTCCCTGTATTCAACAGCTTTACAATGACACTGCCCGGTATCGCCGGTATGATCTTGTCTATCGGTATGGGTGTTGACGCAAACATCATCACAGCAGAGAGAATCAAAGAAGAGCTTAAAAACGGAAAATCCCTTGACAGTGCTATCAACGCAGGTACAAAGAACAGCTTGTCTGCAATTATCGACGGTAATATGACGGTAATTATAGTTGCTGTTATTCTCATTCTTGTATTTGGTCCGTTTAATATGCTTTCGTTTATTTTCGGTCTTTCTACTACCGGTTCTATCTACGCATTCGGTTATACGCTTCTGGTAGGTGTTATCTCTAACTTTATTATGGGTATCGCTGCAGCACGTCTGATGCTCAAGTCTATCTCCGGCTTTAAATTTTTGAGAAATACAAGACTTTACGGAGGTGCTAAAAAATGAGTGATAAGAAAATAGACTTTTACGGAAAAAGAAAAGTGTTTTTTGGCATTTCTATTGCTATAATTGTAATAGGTATAATTTTCAACATTATATTCGGCGTAACACTTGATATTCAGTTCTCCGGCGGTTCGATGATCTCTTATACCTATAACGGAACTCTTAACGAGAGCGAGCTTAAAGATCTTGTTCAGGAGAAAACTCCCGACAATCAGGTTACTTTCTCGATCTCAAAAAATCTTGCCGGCAATAATGAAGCCGGTGAGGGCTACTATCTGACGATCCAGTTCTCGGGAAAAAATGCAATTGATGCAGAAGTACAGTCACAGATCTCAACAGCACTTGAAGAGAAATATCCCGATAATAACTTTGAAGTAAGCGAGTTCAGCTCGGTTGACCCGACAATGGGTACAAAGTTCTTTGTAAAATGTCTGGTTGCCGTTGCTATTGCAAGCGTGCTTATGGTTATATATGTAACCTTCAGATTTAAAAAGATCGGCGGTATGTCTGCAGGTATGATGGGCTTGGCAGCTTTGTTACACGATATGGTCATTGTATTTATCGTATTCGTGTTGTTCAGAATGCCTATCGACAGTAACTTTATCGCAGTTATACTTATGATACTCGGTTATTCTCTTAACGATACAATAGTTATTTACGACCGTATCAGAGAGAATAAAGCAAAGCTGGGTCCGAAGGCGGAGCTTGTTGACGTTTATAATCTCAGTATGACACAGTGTATCAGAAGAACTATATTTACGTCTATCACAACTCTTGTTGCTATTGGTTCGGTATACGCCGTATGCCTTGTATATAACATTACATCAATCCAAAGCTTTGCATTGCCAATGATGTTCGGTGTTATTTCAGGCTGTTATTCTTCAATTTGCATTGCTTCACCCTTGTGGGTAATTTGGCAGATGCACAAAAAAGAGAAGGAAAAAATAACAGAGAAATAGTAAGATTTTCAAATGTTGAGCCTCCCTGTTCAGGGAGGCTTTTTGTAAATTGTAAAATAATTTAGATGTATTGATTATACTTCATCAAAATGATATAATTAGAGTACCTAAGAAACTATAAGGAGAGAAAGACAATGGATATAAAAGAAGAATCTTTAAAGCTTCATTACGATTGGAAAGGTAAGATAGAGGTAACTGCACGCTGTTCAGTAAGCAATTCGCACGATCTTTCAACTGCATATACACCGGGTGTTGCACAGCCGTGTCTGGAAATACAAAAGGATATAGATAAAAGCTACGAGCTTACAAGAAGACATAACCTTGTAGCGGTTGTAACAGACGGCACAGCCGTTCTCGGTCTGGGAGATATTGGACCCGAGGCAGGTATGCCCGTTATGGAGGGTAAATGCGCTTTGTTTAAAGCTTTCGGAGATGTTGACGCTTTCCCGCTTTGCGTGAAGTCGAAAGATGTTGACGAGATCGTTAATACAGTATATATGATCTCCGGCAGCTTTGGAGGAGTAAATCTTGAGGACATTTCTGCACCGAGATGTTTTGAGATAGAACGCAAGCTTAAAGAAAAGTGCGATATTCCGATATTCCATGACGATCAGCACGGAACTGCCGTTGTTGTAGGTGCAGCACTCATCAATGCATTGAAAATAGTAAAGAAGAACATTGGCGGCATAAAGATAGTTGTCAACGGTGCAGGCGCCGCAGGTGTGGCTATTACAAAGCACCTTATAACTATGGGAGCAGACCCGTCTAAGGTCATGATGGTTGACCGTTCCGGTATTATCTATGATGGCAGAGAAGATCTCAATCCGATTAAGAAGGAAATCGCAGCTATTACAAATAAAGAAAAGCTTAAAGGCACACTTGCAGATGCTGTTAAGGGCGCAGATATGTTCTTGGGCGTTTCAGCCCCGGGTGTACTTACAGAAGAGATGGTAAAAACAATGAACTGCGATGCAATTGTATTTGCCATGTCTAATCCGACACCTGAAATAATGCCCGATCTGGCTATAAAAGCAGGCGCAAAGGTTGTAGGTACGGGACGTTCCGATTTCCCGAATCAGATCAACAACGTACTTGCATTCCCCGGTATTTTCAGAGGTGCGCTTGATTGCCGAGCCAAAACTATAAATGATGAGATGAAGCTGGCTGCTTCTTATGCTATTGCAGGTCTTATCTCAGATGATGATCTTACTCCGGAATATATTCTTCCTGCAGCATTTGACGAGAGAATTGCCGGTGCAGTATCGGCTGCCGTAATGAAAGCCGCAAGAGAAACGGGTGTTGCAAGAATCTGATTTTTTGAAGGTGATATGACTATGAAAAAATCGAAAATATTACTGTCTATAATATTTGCTTGTATTTTAGCTGTTTCCGCAGGCTGCGGAAACGCAAAGCCTCAAGCTGATACAGGCACAGCAACTGTTGAGGGAGAACCTGATGCCGTAAATGGATTGACCGGAGCAAAAACTGCTGAAGCAGAAGCTTTGGTAGATGGCGGTGATGGTTTTGCGGCAGATGCTGTCGGAGAAGCATTTGATGCCGCAGTGGGAGCTGAAACACCCAATATCGGTGGAAACACAAGCCCCGATGAACCTATGATACAGCCAGAGGCAGGTTTATTGACAGCCGGTCAGTGGACAGATAATGATAATTGGGGCTTTTTCTCTAATCTTGTAAACTCAGATACCATTACTTTTCCGAGCTTTGGATTAGACCCGAGAAATCGTGCTTTGGTGAATGTAAAAACAGCAGAAGGCAAACCCGTAGTAAATGCAAAGGTAAATTTGCTTGATAAAGAGAATAATATATTGTGGAGTGCTGTTACAGATGAGCAGGGCAGAGGTTTTCTGTTCGTACAAGAGGGCAAAGCTGCCGCAAGTGTTGAGGTTGAATGCGGCGGCAAAAAGCAGAGTGTACCCGCAGAGAATATGGGCACAGGCACACAAGGTGAACAACTGTCCGGCGGAGTGGAGCTGGATGTTACTCTTGATGCCGAGAGTACGCTTTATAAGCCTATGGATATTATGTTCATAGTAGATGCAACAGGCTCTATGTCAGATGAGATGACTTTTTTGCAGAAGGAGTTTACGGCTATCACAAATGAAATAGGCACTGATAATGTCAGATACGCAGTGAATTTCTATCGTGATGAAGGTGATGATTACGTTACAAAATGCAATGATTTTACAGATAACATAAAAGAACTGCAAACCGTATTGAACAATGAGTTTGCGACAGGCGGCGGAGATACTCCCGAGGCGGTTGCAGAGGTATTGAATGATTCTGTATTTAAAAGCAATTGGAATGATGAAAGTGTAAAGCTTGCCTTTTTGATTTTTGACGCACCGCCGCACGACGGCAAAGAAGAAGAGATAAGAAAGGCTGTATCAGCCGCATCTGAGAAGGGTATAAGAATAATTCCCGTTGTATCATCAAACAGTGACAGAGAAACTGAGCTTTTCGGACGTGCTTTGTCTATTGTAACAGGCGGTACATATGTATTCCTGACAGATGATTCGGGAATAGGTGATTCTCACCTTGAACCTATTATAGGCAGTTACGAGGTTAGAAGCTTGTACGATATTATTATTGATATAATAAATGACTATCGTCAAGGGTAAAAATGTTATGATCTTATTATATAAGCGATCTGCATTTAGGACACAAAAATGTAATTCGGTTTGACAGTCGCCCTTTTGCCAATACAGACGTAATGGAAAAGAAAATAATCTCAAATTTGAAGAATTAACAGGATTAAAAGCATAAAGACAGGCTCACAAGATTGGTGTGTATCTTGTGAGCTTTTTTCGTTAAAGATTATTATTTGAAATAAATCAGATATTTTAGCTCAAATCGTATGTTGAATATCCAAAGCTAATTATTATCATTTGCATTGTAAAATAATTGGTGTTTTTAGATTTTGAAATAATTTCATGTGTAAGCCAAAATCAGTTTTTCGGAGTACCGCAGTTCTGACAAGCGTTTCCGGTATTTACTGCGCCGCAGTAGGGGCAAGTCCATTGAGCACCGAATTGCTGCTGTCCTGCATACTGCTGCTGACCGCCGAATTGCTGCTGATTATTGCCGCCCTGACCGCCTAACATATTCATAATACCGCCCAAAGCACCGCCTAAGCCTGCACTGCCGAGGGCACCGCCCAAAGCACCGCCTCCGACTGCATTTGCAATGCCGCCCAGAATACCGCCCGACTGCTGGTTCATTCCATTGTTCATGCCCATACCGTTGTTCATACCCATGCCGTAGTTCATGTTCATACCGTTGTTCATGCCCATACCATTGTTCATGTTCATATCGTTGTTCATGCCCATAC
>JAFOMO010000102.1 GCA_017418905.1 Clostridia bacterium
AATGCTATTCATACAGTTTCGCAGGCAACCATTGCACATTGCACACTGCACATTGCACATTGATTAAAGCATTGCACATTGATAAAATACCTGTTGACATAATACTAAAAAGTATGCTAAAATTTACACAAATTCAGTTTAAAACAGGAGTATTTGTCTTATGAAAACGAAAAGAATTTTTTGTATAATGCTTGTGCTGCTTCTGGGCGTGATGTGTATTGTTTCGGGCTGTTCGAATGAAAGCGACAGCACCTCGCAGGAAGAAAACGAAGTAGAATATGTAGGCGAAACAAAGAAAACATCTTCAACCGCAAAAGATGAAAAGCTGCGCAAGGGCAAGGCGGCTGTGATACAGTATATAGACTATTCGTCCTTGAACGAATGTACTAATGGTATTACAAAAATGCTTGATGAATCGGGTATCGAGTATGATGTTCACGTAGGCTCCGGTGCAGACCCCGAAAACGAGTGCGCAGAAATTGCCCAGAATATTGCGATAAACGGCGGCTATGACGTTATTATCACTGTCGGTACTACTGCGTCTGTGGCAGTTTTTTCAAACATCAGCACCGCTTCAAGAATACCTGTGGTATTCTGTGCCGTAACAGACCCCGAGGGCGCAGGGCTGGTTCAGTCTGAGAATAAGCCCGTAAACAATTGTACGGGTACGGTATCCGACTTCAATATCAAAGAACAGCTCAATATGATAAATACTTTCCAGCCGACTATTACAAAGCTCGGAGTTATCTATTCGGCAGACGAGCAGAATACAACGAAAAAGCTCAAAGAACTGCGTGAGGGCTGTAAGGAGCTTGGCATTACTCTGTATGAGGTGGGGGCGGAAGACCCTGCTCAATTGTCGGAGCTTGCAAAAAAAATGGTACCCGAGGTAGAGGCTATTACGATACTGACAGATAATATGGTATCGAAAAATTCGTGGAATATCGTAAATCAGGCTATTGTCGGTCAAATTCCCGTGTATGGTGTAAACCTTTCTCAGGTCAAAGAGGGCTGTCTTGCAGGCTATTGCTTTGACTTTGAGAAAATGGGCAGAAAAACAGCAGACATGGCGCTTGATGTAATTAAAGGTCAATCTGCGGCAGACACTCCCGTTATTAAGATGAGCGACGGAATGTTATATGTAAACAGCGATATGCTCAAAGATCTTGAAATGGAGATTCCCGATGAGTATAAGGACTTTGCTGAAAAGGTAACTACTTCATATGAGAATTAAGGTGTATTTAAAGTGATACAGGGAGTAATATTTGACGCAGACGGCACACTTCTTGACTCAATGCCTTATTGGGACAGATCTGTATTAGGTATAGTGAGATCATTTGGCTTAGTACCCGAAAAAGGGCTTACCGAAATACTCACGCCTATGAGTATGGAAGAGGGTGCGCAGTATTTGATAGATAGGTATAAACTCACTGCTTCGGTCGAAGAGATAGTTGCAGAGGAAAACCGCAGGGCAGAGGAGTTCTACGAAACTAAGGTCGGTCTTAAAAACGGAGTTTTGCCGCTTTTGGATATGCTTGCAGAAAACGGCGTAAGGCTGTCGGTGGCAACCGCAACAGACAAATATCTGATAGATAAAGCATTGAAGGCAACGGGTATAATATCTTACTTTGACGCTGTTTTGTCGTGCGGCGATATAGGGGAAGGCAAATCGTCACCCACTATCTTCTTTAAAGCGTGCGAAATAATGAAAACTCAGCCGCAGCATACGGTTGTTGTTGACGATTCACTCACGGCGATCACAACGGCAAAGAACAACGGCTTTAAAACTGCCGCAGTGTATGACGATATGCAGAAAAAGCATTGGGCGCAGCTTTGCAGGCTTGGTGATATGTTGATAGAGAATGATTTTGATAAGGATATATTCAAAGAGCTTTTTGTATAAGTTATATTTAGGGTATGAAAAAACGGACTGTTTTAACAGTCCGTTTTGTTATTGTGTTTAGGAATCGTCATTTACCCTGTGTGTCGTTACAATACCTTGAAATACGTCAGTACTCCTGCGGTATTGTGCCTAACACAGAACAAATTATTCTTCGCCTGAATTGCACGACTTATCTCTTGACAATTCCTTATTTTTTTCTCGGTCTCGGTTTGCGTCTGCCGCAGGCACAAACTCCGACGTATTCCTGATTTACATTTCCGCACTGTGGGCAGGTCCACTCGTCAAACTCGCTTGCTTCAACGTATTTTCTTTGTGCGGGAGTTCCGTTTTTACAAATATCCGAGCTTACCTCCTGCTTTTTCCGATTTTGCTTTTCGTTCTTTTTCGGTGCTGTGGGTGCAGAGGTTGCCTCCGGTGCGGCTGCCTTCTGTTCAATTGGCTTTGCATTTGCCTGTGTGCTCTGTGTGTTGCTTTCAAAAAGCGAGAAGTCATAGCTTGTAGAACGGCTTACCTTTTGCTTCAGATTTTGCAGGGCTTTATCCTTGTTAATTTTTTCTGAGGACTGAGGCTTTTGCAGTATCGGCTTTTTAAGCTCTGCCGCAGGTGCTTTTTGAACACTTGCGTTCTGCTGAGCTGCAGCCTTCTGTGATTTTTTGGTATAAGTAGTGTCTGTAACAAAAGCAGATGATGTAGAATGATCTATGTAAGAAGAGGTTCTGCCTGTGAGTTTTTGTGAGTTTGTCTGTTGTGCTCTGTCCTGCGTTACGATATTTCTGTCACGTCTTGCGCCCATGAACATACCGTCGTCATCATCATGATGATAGCCGTATGGAGAAGCTTTTTCTGTTTGCTCTTCTTCGTACTCTTCATACTCGGCATACTCGTTTGCGGCATCTTCTTCGGCAGGTTCATCGCTTGAGAAAAATTCATCTGCGCCGAATGAAAGATTGAGTGCCGTTTTTGAAGTATCATGCAGAGATTTTGCACGTTCTGAAACAGCGTTGTCCTTCGGCAGCTCTTTTGAAGCAGTTTCAATAACAAAGTCTGTTTTCTTTAAGGGTTCTGCTTTTGGTGGTTCCTCTGTTAGCTCAGGCTTTGTATCCACAGGCTTTTCCTCAGCCTTTTGTGCAGTTGTTTCTTTTGCTTTATTGTCTCCGAAGAGATCATCAGCACCAAATGACAAATCAAGCGCAGTTTTTGATGTATTGTGAAGTGCCTTTGCTGTCTGTGCGACACTCTTTGAGGGAGAAGCCGCTTTTTCTTTGACTGTATTCTCAGGTGCAGAATTTTCCTTCATTTGCTTCATTAAGGAGCTGTCAATTGTAATGCTGCTTGAATCAAGCTTCTCTGAAGCGGTTTTTTCGGCTTTTTGAGGTGCCGCCGGAGCAGCAGGAACAGCAGGAACAGCAGGCTCGGAAGCAGGCTTTGTAAGCACCGGTGCAGCTGCCTTTGCGGTTGTTGTTTCGGGAGCGGGTGCGGTAAGATCAATTTCAAATGTACCTGTCTTATCACCGGAAACAGGCTGAGAAGGAACTCCGATAGGCTTTGGAGCCTGAGCCGAAGCCGATGGAATGAACTTCGGCTTTTGCTTGTGTTCTATCTTTTGTTCGGGCTCGTCCTGAATGCCGAGATCTTTTCTGTACTGAGCGAAAGGATCTCTCTTGTTCTTCTGCATAAATTCGTCTGCAAAGGTGAGCTTCTTGTCTTTGCCCTCGTCAAGACCGTAGTCAAACTTCTGTTCCATCATAGGAGCAGACTTCTGAGGTCCTTTCTTCACAGGCTTTTCGCCCTTTTCTATATGTGTATCCTGCGGTGTGGCATTATACATATCGTACAGATCCGAGTTTGACATCTTTTTCTTTTTGCCCCAGCCTAAGCCTCGCTTTATTCTGCCGTTTGTCATTTGTGCAGGCGGCAGATCGTCGCTTGCCTTCTTGCGTGCCTGAGCCTGGTTCATCTCTGCAACCTTTCGGTTGAGCTTCTGACTCTGGAAAGGCGATGCATGAGATTCTGTCTTTTTCATACGGGCAGTAAGCTGTCCGAGGTTTATTACGTTCTTTAAAACACTGATAATACCTATTATACCGCATACTGCGCCGATCAATACTACTATGAGCCATGCATAAGCATCGATATTTTCGGTTATGTCAATGCTGCTGTCAACACTCGAAGTGAATTTATAAAAACCGAAACCGGCAGTAGCACCTCCGGCAACAATAAACAAACCGCTTATGAGTGCAGATACTGCCAATTCTTTCTTTTCGGCAGCATACATAGCATTCGCAACTGACGTATTAAAAGCGGCGTTCCCTTTAGGAGCTCTATTTTTACTCACAAGATTCCCTCCTGTTATCTGCTGATATACAAATATCTTATACTGCTCTCTAATTAAAATCTTTAATTCTTTTCGGTCTGATTTCCGCAATACATGCGTCTTACCTTGAAATACGTCAGTAGGTCTCGCCTGCCGTCTCGGTCGGCGCTTCCTTGTTTTGCGAAAATCTTTTTAAAGCTTTTAATCAGAGATCGGTATTAATATTCTAATTTCAAATACTCGGTACTGCGCAAAGTGATTTGTTTAAATAAGCGCAGAATACCCCTTCTAAAAAAATCCTCTTCTATTATACAACTTTCACACGAAAAATTCAATATTTGTTAGGGAGTTTATGCCTAAATATTCTTATTTTGTTAATAATATATAAAAGGTGGTTTAAATTTTAGCCTAAAACAACGAAATTTTTATTGCATTTTAATAAATGTACCGCATTATCAGATTAAAATGCTGTTTACGGTTCATTTCTGAAATACTGATATACCTGACAGCTTATCATACCGTTATACAGTTTTCTTCTTTTGTCCGCTTTTCGTCCGAAGCACTTTTCAAAATCCCCCTCCGGACTTATTACGGTATAACTCCAGCCCTGTTTTTTAGTAAACACTTTGCCCATAGTTTTGTATATTTCCTGCGCTGTGGCAATATCCGCAAGGCGTTCTCCGTAGGGCGGATTACAGATAACAGACGCTCGCCCAAAGCTTTCCGAAAAATCGTGAATATCACGGTGCTTGAATGTGATATAGTCCGCCGCGCCTGCAAGCCGGGCGTTTCTGCGGCATATGTCTAAAGCGTTGTCGTCTATGTCGTATCCTATGCCTTTAAAGGCGCAGTCGCTTTTTATGCGGCTGTAAGCAAGCTCTCTTTGCTCCTGCCAGACCTGTGGGGAGAAGATACTCCATTTTTCGGCGGCAAAGCTTCTTTTTCCGTTTGCAGGTATGTTCAGAGCCTTCTGCGCCGCTTCTATAAGTATAGTACCCGAACCGCAGCAGGGATCAATTACAGTGTGATTGCTGCGAACTCTTGCAAGCTCGACTAATGCGGCGGCGAGAGTTTCTTTCATAGGGGCATCGTTTGATAATGCCCTGTAACCTCTCTTGTGCAGAGGATCGCCGCTTGTATCAAGCATAAGGCAGACGTTATTCTTCATCAAGAGAAATTTTATTTTGTATAATGCTCCTGTTTCGGGCAGAACATCTGCTTTGAGCTTGCTTTTAAGTCTTTCGGCAGCCGCTTTTTTTATGACAGCCTGACATGACGGCACGCTGTGCAGGTCTGATGAAAGACATCTGCCTGTTACGGGGAATATGCCGTCTTTTTCTATATACTTTTCCCAAGGGGCGGAATAAGTGCCTTGAAACAAGTCCTCAAATGTATATGCGTCAAAGCGTGACACAAGAATATAAACTCTTTCTGCCAATCGCGAGCAAATATTTATTTTTGCGATAAGAGATATATCACCGCTGAAAAATACTCTGCCGTTCTCGGCTTTTACGTCTGACGCACCGAGAAATTTAAGCTCGTCGCTAAGAAGCTTTTCAATACCCATAAGACACGGCGCCATGCAGTTTATCTCGGTCATATATGTACCGTCCTTTTCTTTATATATACAGTAATTATATACTTATAAGAACTAAATTTCAATCTATTTTCGATCTGAGTTTAAGAAAAAACCATAATTTTCGGAAAGTTACAAAAATATTACGATAAAGCTTGAAGAATATATATTTTTGTGGTATTATATAGTGTAATGTTCTATTAAAAGAAGGGGTGAACTGCTTGGCGATCAATTTTACTTATAAAGATTTTAATGATGATAATAAATATATAGCTTTATCGGCTGAGATTATGGCAGTGAGAGCGAGGGGCGCAGTACCGCTTGCGTGTATCCGCACATACGGCTGCCAGCAGAATGTTGCCGACAGCGAGAAGATAAAGGGAATGCTTGCGGCAATGGGCTTTGACTTTACCGAAAACAGCGAGGACGCTGATTTTATACTGTTTAATACGTGCGCTGTAAGAGAACACGCAGAGGACAGAGTTTTCGGAAATGTGGGAGCATTAAAGAATATAAAACGCCGTCACCCGTCCGTGCTTATCGGCTTGTGCGGCTGTATGATGGAGGAAAAGCACGTTACCGAAAGACTTTACAAAAGCTTTCCTTTTGTGGGTCTTGTGTTCGGTACTCACTCGCTTCACAAATTCCCCGAGCTTTTCTATAATGCCGTATCAGTGGGTAAGAGAGTTTACGAAACAGGCGTTGACGATATGAGCGTATATGAGGGTATTCCGACAAGACGTGACGGCACGTTCAAGGGTTGGCTTCCGATAATGTACGGCTGCAATAATTTTTGTACATACTGTATCGTACCTTATACAAGAGGACGTGAGCGCAGCAGACGACCCGAGGCGGTCGTTGCCGAGGCTCGGCAAATGATAGAGCATGGGTACAAGGAAATAACGCTTTTGGGGCAGAATGTAAACTCATACGGAAAAAATCTCGAAGGCCATGTGACCTTTGCAAACCTTCTCAGAGAGATTGACCAAATTGAGGGCGATTTTATAATTCGCTTTATGACATCTCACCCGAAGGACTGTTCAAGAGAGCTTATCGACGTAATAGCCGCCAGCCGTCATATATCAAAGCATTTGCACCTGCCGTTTCAGTCGGGAAATAACAGAGTGCTTAAAGCTATGAACAGGCACTATGACAGAGAAAAGTATCTTGACATAATAAATTACGCAAAAGAGAAAATCGAGGGACTAAGCCTTACCTCTGATGTTATTGTAGGTTTTCCGGGTGAAACATACGAAGAATTTCTCGATACGGTATCGCTGATAAAAGAGGTAGAGTTTACCTCGCTGTTTACGTTTATATACTCTCCGAGAGAGGGTACTCCGGGAGCTGAAATGCCCGATCCCGTATCTGCCGAGGAAAAATCGAAATGGTTCTCCGAGCTTTTAAAGGTACAAGAGGAGATAGCCGCAAAACGCTGTGCCGCAATGGTAGGGCAGACTTACAGAGTGCTTGTTGAGGACGCAGCCGACACGCAGGGCGTACTTATGGGCAGAACGAGCGGAAATGTTATCGTTGAGTTTGAGGGAGATAACAGTCTTATAGGCAATTTTGCATATGCAGAGATAACGCAGGCGAGGAACTGGATACTTAAAGGTCAATTAGCGGTCAATTAAATTCGCAATGCTGTAATCAATGTGCAATGTGCAGTGTGCAATGTGCAATGATTGCCTGCAATACTTTATGAATAGCATTAACCCTTAGTATAACATAGTAAAAACTTTATTTGCGTGCAATAAACTATTAGTCACATTATGTATGACTGCGTAATTGCACATTCAGACTGTGCAAAAAGTAAAGTTTGTTTAATGCATACTTTATTGCGCCGCCTTGGAGCGGCGGGGAAAGTTTGGCTTTAGGCGGAAGTTAGGGGCATTTTCTGCCAAAATGCCCCTCTTCCAAAAACAGTCCGCAGGACTGTTTTTGAAATTCACCCCT
>JAFOMO010000103.1 GCA_017418905.1 Clostridia bacterium
AAGGAGAGAATCATCTTCTGTTTCGTATTCCGTATATCTTGCTTTTGTGAACAATACACCGTCGATAGACTTAAAAGTCTTGTTCTGAGGGTCTACCTCAATATATTCAAGTTCGGGGCAATTTGCAAACGGAGAAGCTCCGCTCATAGCTATAACGAGGTTAAAATCTGCTTCTTCATAATCGTAATCATCATAATCATCATAATCATCATAATCATCGTCTTTTGATCTCTTGTAACAATAATATCCTGATGTTCTGCTTTCTCTATCTTTGGGGCTCAAGCTAATAAACAATTCGTCAAGATCGGTATCTACATCATCATACGCAGTGTTCAAAAATTCGGTATATTGGAAAAATCTCGGCAGATATACCTTTTTTACATTACAGCCGTCAAAAGCTCTGTTGCTGATCTCGGTAACAGGTCTGTCGCCTACCCACTCGGGTACATTTGCCACATCGTCTGTACCCTTGTATTTTACTACCATAAGTTCATTTTCCACGGTAACTTCATATTCAAAATCAGGATCGTCAAGATATGCGGTATCCTCTGTTGCCTTACCGATCGGATCGAGCATTATAAACGGCAGGCTGTAAAATTCAGCATAGAAATATGCAGTCGTATCTTCATATCCGTAAATAATAATATCTTGATTAAAAAACTCTCCGTATTTAATTCCCTGTACATTATCTGAAATTGTGATCTTTTTCAAAGCAGGACATTCCGTAAAAGCATTTGCCACAACACACTCAGTCTGCATATCTATCATATCTATTCTCGAACCGATATATCTTACATTTTTTGGTACTGTATATTCACTGTCCTGTTTAGCGTTGGGGTAACACAAAAGCACCAGCTGATCAAAATGCTTATCATCCCAGAAGCAAGTCTGACTGTACTCTACCTTTGTAAATAACACTCCGTCTATCGAGCTGAAATATTCATTATCGGGAGATACCTCTATCTTTTCAAGATTTTTGCAGTTGACAAAAGGATTTGCGCCTATTACACTTGTGGTTATTCTCACGGGCTTGCCGAAATGCTGATCGTCATACCTCATACAAGTTATTTCAACATTTGTGATAGTTTCGGGAATATAGACCTCTTTTACGATCTCG
This sequence comes from Clostridia bacterium, assembly GCA_017418905.1. Lineage (GTDB taxonomy): Bacteria > Bacillota > Clostridia > Oscillospirales > Acutalibacteraceae > RUG592. Next base: position 1,118 of record JAFOMO010000103.1, read on the forward strand.
TTATTCTCAAATGCTTTATCGCTTATTGTGCTGACTGTCATGCCGTCGATCTGTGTTGGAATAGAAACGACCTCGTCCTCTCCGACATACTTTGTTATACACAGCGTTTTGTTGTCTTGCGCAGACTTATACTCGAATGAACCGCTCTGAATTACCGGATCACTGACTGACGGCTCTTTCTCTGTGGCGTATGCGCCAAAGTTCAAGGGCAATGCCGATAATATCATCATTACCGACAACAGCACTGTTAATAGTTTTTTACCTTTTTTCATGAAAAATTCGTCCTTTCCGAATAGAATTTATAATTATTATATCAGACTATAAATACTATTTCAATATATAAATTAAAAAATTCAATGCACAAATTCATACTTAATAATAACTTAACATATATTATAAGGAAACAAAAAAACAAAAGGAAAGGAAAGATATGGAATGCCGAAAAAAATATTTCTTATACGCAAAGCGTCTTTTCTGCCGCTTGCCGCTGTCTGCACTGTGTTTACAGCAATATGCATAGCAATGATAGCAATGCCGCAGTTATGTATAAGGGGTGCAAAAACAGGTATAGATTACTCTCTGAATATACTTATACCCTCGCTTTTTCCGTTTATGTTTCTGTCTTGCTTTGCCGCAGAATACGGAATATCAGAAAAACTCGCCGCTGTAACAGCCCCTATCACAGAAAAGCTTTTTCATCTGCCTCCGCAAACAGGAGTTACAATACTTATGAGTCTGTTCGGCGGTTATCCCGTAGGTGCGGCAGGCATAAACACGTTATACAAACAGAAAAAAATAAACCTCAGACAAGCACAGAGAATGCTTTATTTTTGCGTGAATCCGGGTCCTGCCTTTCTGATAAGCGTTGTCGGCGCCCAGTTATATAAAAGCATCTCTGTGGGAATAATGCTTTTTTGCGTTCAATGTGCTTCAAGCTGCATTATCGGCATAGCAAGCGGCTTTTCTGCAAAAAGAACTGAACCGTTAACTAAATTTTCAGCTGATAAAGCTAATAAGGCAGACTTTTCTCACGCTTTTGTTTCGTCCTGCAAAGACGCCTGTACATCAACTCTTAATCTTTGCTTTATGGTAATACTGTTCTCTGCTCTTTTGTCTTCATTATTCGGAATAACAAATATCCCTCAGGATTCGTATTCAGGCATAATACTGCGCTGTATTATCGAGGTCACAGACGGCGTGTCTGCTCTTGCCAAAAACGGCTATCCGTTTTATTTAACGGCTCTTGCGGCAGGCTGGGGCGGCATTTGCGTTCATTTTCAGATATTTGCGTCTTTATCTGATATAAGCATTGATAAAACAAAATTCTTTTTTGCAAGACTTATAAACGGCATAACTTCCGCTGTCATAATTTTTATTATTTGTACTTTTGTAAAAACAGATATTCCCGTTTTTTCAAGCTTTGAAAGCTCGCACCCTGTTTTTTCTTCATCTACAATGTACGGGAGTCTTGCTCTCATTTCGCTCAGTATTCTCTTTCTTATGTTCACATACCGCTGCATATTTTTGGAAAAATCATTGAAAAACTGATCACATACTGATCTCTGATTAAAAGCTTTAATAGGATTTTCGAGAATGATTTTCGCAAGACGAGGAAGAGACCGCCGGAATACTGACGTATTTCAAGGTCGATGACGATGTATTGCGGAAATCAAACCGAAAAGACTTAAAGATTTTAATCAGGGAGCAGTATTATTGGCAGACAGTCAAAAAAGGCTGTCTGCTTTTTGCTCAATTTGTAAAAATTGTGTTGAAAACATCAAGAAAATATGATACATTTTTTTATAAATAAACACAGAAAGGATAATTATTATGAGATCTGCAAAAAAGTTTTATCTTTATTGACTGCGGCAGCACTTCTGACCGCTGAATTGTCATTGACTGCCAATGCGTATGAATACACAATGAACAACGAGTACAACACCAATACTGTTACTCAAAGTAACGATAATACATCCGTGATCGACAGTGGAGAAGGTTACGGCTAAAGACTCTATGACCGTACAAAGATACGCTATCAAGCTTACATCTCTTTCAGATGAACAGAACAAAGCCGCCGATGTTGATAAGGACGGTAAAGTTACATCAAAAGACGCTATGTATATACTTAGATGTTCTATCAATCTTGCGGTATTGCCAATCGAAAATTAAACACCGTAAATACCTTTGCAGACAGTCAAAAACGGCTGTCTGCTTTTTTTATGTTCTGCATTTGACATTTTAACGTATCTATTATATAATATCTAAGAGCAGACTGAACAGTCGCGGGTACAGAACCGAAAGGTTGTATGCGAGGAAAGTCCGGGCTCCTCAGGGCAAAATGAATAACGGCTAACAGCCGCCGGGGGCAACCCCAGGGAGAGTGCAACAGAGATATACCGCCGCATTTTTGCGGTAAGGGTGGAAAGGCGAGGTAAGAGCTCACCGGCGCAGCCGAGAGGCTGCGGCCCTGTAAACCCTATTCGGAGCAACACCGTGGAAGGACAATACGAGCCCTGCGTGTCCTATGGAGGTGGCATTGAGCCGCTGCGGCAACGCACGGTCAAGATAGATGACTGTTTTTAACAGAACCCGGCTTACAGGTCTGGTCTTAAAACGCTCTCGTTTGAGGGCGTTTTTTTATTACACAAATAATAGATTTTGTATTGAAATTTTTACTAAACAAGAGTAAAATACTATTAGGTTGTGTTGTCACTGCTTGATGTACATATATTTAAATATTATTATGTCAATATAAGTACATTAAAATATTATCAACACGCCGCAAATAAAGGTTTTTGAAACTAAGGAACTGTTCATCAATAATTTTTAATTTCTGCTTGTCTGATTTGCCCTGCACAGCGTTAAATTTTCTTGAAATACGTCAGTATTCCTGCGAAAATTTGCCTCGTGCAGAACAAAATATCCTAAGCATAAATTTAAAAGTTATTTCTTCACAGTTCCTAACCTTTTACAAGTAATAATATAACAACGGAGGTACTAAAAAAATGGACAACAACTTTAATAGCAACAACGGCATGGGTCAAAACAACGGTATGAATACACTCAACAACATGAATCAGCAACCCGGCGGTCTTTTAGGCGGTATAGCAAGCGCACTTGGCGGTGCAGGTCTGGGGGCAGGAATTGGTTCTGCTTTAGGCGGCTTAGTTGGCAATAACAACATGGGTCAGAACAACGGCATGGGTATGAACAACGATATGAACATGAACAATGGTATGGGCATGGACAATGGTATGGGCATGAACAACGATATGAACATGAACAATGGTATGGGCATGAACAACGATATGAACATGAACAAT
>JAFOMO010000104.1 GCA_017418905.1 Clostridia bacterium
AAAATGCTTTGTGGTGCTACAACTACGGCTGGAACACGGGCGATAACCTCTGGCATCACAGCGGACGTACTTATACATATTCTTCTCAGGTCTATTCGGACTACAAAACGGATACTCATTTGGTAGTATTGACAAATATAGCTTTTTACGAAGATTTAAATGAGATCTCATATAAGATATACTTGCCTCTTGTAAATGCTTGTAAAAAATAATGATATAATAACAACCTCTCTTTGATCTGTTCAAAGAGAGGTTTTTTACAAAAAATCAGCATAAACGGTTGTTTCGCCTTTAAGCACAGGCAATGATTTTTCGGTAAGCTGTAAAATATCCTTGTGCTTGTAATGGAGTAGTTTCAGATAACCGAGATTTATAAGCGCATTGATAAGTATTCTTATCTCGCTGATCTTCATCTCCTGCATTAACCCGAAGGTTGACAGCTTATCAAAATGGTTGTCAGCTATATATCGGGTTTTAATGCCCTTTAGCACGTTTATATTTTCCGAAAGTGTCGCTCTCTGTTTTGTACGGGCAACAGACGACAATATTTTCTGCGCAGGCAGAGTAATATTTTTTTGCATTGTTTGTATTTTACAGTTGGAGCATTTTCCGCATTTCTTAAAATGATATTCCCCGAAAAACGCAAGCAGTTCATTTCTCAGACATTTTTTTGTATGACAGAACTTATATACTTTATCAAGCTTTTTATTATTGTTTTGTATAATGCTTTTTTGTATGTTACGGTCTTTGATATTCTCACAATCTGAGATTATCTTTTGGTTTGTTTCAGGGTCTTTGTCGCTGTAAAGCATAATACATTCTGCTTTTTCGCCGTCACGCCCTGCGCGTCCCGTTTCCTGATAGTAGCTTTCAAAACTGAGCGGCATATTGTAATGTACTATATAAGAAATATCGGGCTTATCTATCCCCATACCGAACGCAATAGTAGCCGCCATGACAGTTTTTTCACCGGATAAAAAAGCCGCCTGTGCCTTTGCCCGTTCTTTGTCACTCATTCCTGCGTGATATTTTACGCAAGGAATATTATTTATCTCAAGAAGATCATAGACCTTATCTGCTGCAAATCGGGTTGCACAGTATATAATACCGCATAGTGCCGAGCGATATTTTACAATTTTCAAAAGCTCCTTATTCTTGCTTTTGGGGCGTATAATACTGTAATAAAGATTCGGACGTTCAAACCCTGCAATATATGTATAAGTGTTTTTAAGTCCCAAAAGACTTAAAATGTCTTTTCTTACAGCAGGCGAGGCAGTCGCCGTAAAAGCCGATACAACGGGACGTTTTTCAAGCTTGCCTAAAAAATCTTTTATTTTGAGATAACTTGGTCTGAAGCTTTGACCCCATTGAGAAACACAGTGAGCCTCGTCAATAACCAACAAAGAAATATCGAGCGGTAAAAGATAATATAAATAATTGTCGTTTGCAAGCTTTTCGGGAGATATGTATATTATTTTGTATCTGTCTGCATTATCAAATATTCTCTTTATCGTATTGTACTCCTGCTTACCCGAAATGCAGACGGCAGAGATACCCTTCTTATTAAGCTCCTCTGTCTGCTCCTTCATCAGAGAGATAAGAGGAGATACAACGAGTGTAACACCGTTAAGCATTAACGCAGGTATCTGAAAGCATACAGATTTACCGCCGCCCGTAGGCATAACGCACAGCACGTCTTTTTTTGACAGAATAGCCTTTATGACCTTTTCCTGCCCTTTTTTGAATGAATCATATCCAAAGTATTTTTTTAGTATTATTCGCATAATTTCTTTATTATCCATAGAAAAACTCTTTTCCTGTTTTATTAGTAATATTATATCATATCAGCATTAATTGTTCAAACAGAAATTGACAATTATTGGAATCAACTATATAATAGTAAGTGACAATCAATATAGGGAGGAATATTTATGAGCATACCAACACCGCATATTTCGGCAGAAAAGGGAGATTTCGCAAAAACCGTACTAATGCCGGGCGACCCATTGAGAGCAAAGCATATAGCGGAGAATTTTATGGACTATGCCGTTAAGGTAACTGATATCCGAGGTGTTTTCGGCTATACGGGAAAATACAAGGGCATGCCTGTGTCTGTTATGGCAAGCGGAATGGGAATACCGTCTATCGGAATTTACAGCTATGAGCTTTTCAGCTTCTATGATGTTCAGAATATTATAAGAATAGGTTCGGCAGGCGCTTTGAGCGATAAGCTTGATCTGTATGATGTTGTTGCGGCAATAGGTGCGTGTACCGACTCAAATTATGCCTCTCAGTTCGGGCTGAACGGAGTGTTTGCGCCTACTGCCGATTATCGTCTGTTAAAGACCTTTGATGACTGCTGCAAAGATTTAGGTATTGATATACATATCGGAAATATATTGACCTCAGACAGCTTTTATAACGCTGATGAAACGTCAAACGCAAAGTGGCAGAAAATGGGAGTTCTTGCAGTTGAAATGGAGGCGGCGGGACTTTATATGAATGCACACCGTTTGGGAAAATCAGCTCTTACCGTATGTACTATTTCCGACTGCCCTTTCAAGAAAACAGAAACAACAGCAGAAGAACGTCAGACAAAGTTTGAAAATATGATAACTGCAGCACTCGAAACAGCGAGAAGGCTTTGAGCTGTCTGAAAATGAGTTTTACGTGTAAAAAGGGGGCTGCCTATGACAGACAAAGAGCTTATAGAGCTTGCAAAAAAAGCAGGAAACAACAGCTATTCTCCTTATTCGCATTTTAAAGTGGGGGCGGCATTGCTTGCAAAAGACGGCAGAGTTTTCTGCGGCTGCAATGTTGAAAATGTATCATTCGGGGCGGCTAACTGCGCAGAGAGAACTGCGGTGTTTACAGCGATTGCGCAGGGCTGCCGAGAGTTTGAAAAGATAGCTGTTTCCGGAATGCGAGAGGGTGAGGAGTACCAAAAAACAATGCCCTGCGGAATTTGCAGACAGGTATTAAGCGAGTTTTGCACACCTTCATTCGAGGTAATAACAGAAAAAGACAATGAGCTTTCCAAAACAACATTGGCAGAGCTTTTGCCGTTTAGTTTTAAGTCTTTTTAGGAACTGTGCAGGAATAAGTTGTGCAATTTAGGCGCAGAATAATTTGTTCTGTGTTAGGCGCAATGCCGCAGGAATACTGTCGTATTTCAAGGTATTGCAACGACACACAGGACGAATTAGACAAGCATAAATGCACAAG
>JAFOMO010000105.1 GCA_017418905.1 Clostridia bacterium
CATTTTCTGCCAAAATGCCCCTCTTCCAAAAACAGTCCGCAGGACTGTTTTTGAAATTCACCCCTAAAAGGGCTGGAGCGTGCCTCCGGCGGCTAAGGGGCGCTGCCCCTTAGAACCCTGCAAGCCTTTTGAAAAAGGCTTGACCGAAAACTAAATTGTTGGTTTTTGCACGGTCTGCATACAGAATGAATTATTTCTTTGCCCGCAAGCAAAATAGTATCGGCTTTTATGTGTACAAATGCGATTTTGTCAGCGGCGACTCGCCGCCAAGCCTTTTGAAAAAGGCTTGACCGAAAACTAAATTGTTGGTTTTTGCACAGTCTGAATTGCTAATTGATTAGCTCTGTCTGCGGTAATAAGTGCATCGATGATCTCATCGAGATCGCCGTTTAGAATATCGTCAAGCTTATAGAGAGTAAGCCCTATACGGTGGTCTGTAACTCTGCCCTGCGGATAATTATACGTTCTTATTCTCTCATTTCTCTCGCCTGTGCCCACCTGCGCCTTACGCTGTGCGGCAATATCGGACTGCTGAGCCTGCTGTTTTTCGTTCAAAAGACGTGCTTTAAGCACACGCACCGCCTTTTCTCTGTTCTGAAACTGGCTTCGCTCCTCCTGACACTCAACAACTGTACCGGTGGGGATATGAGTTACACGAACGGCAGAAGAGGTCTTGTTGATATGCTGACCGCCTGCGCCGCTTGAACGAAACGTATCGAATTTAAGGTCTGCCGGATTTATTTCATACTCAACGTCCTCAGCCTCGGGAAGAACGGCAACAGTCGCCGTTGAGGTATGTATTCTGCCCTGACTCTCAGTTTCGGGCACACGCTGAACACGGTGAACGCCGCTTTCAAACTTCATACGGGAATACGCCCCTTGCCCGATAAGCATAAACGACACTTCTTTAAAGCCGCCGAGCTCCGTTTCGTTTATGTATATAGGTTCTGTTTTGAATCCGTGCTTTTCGGCATACATACCATACATTCTGAAAAGGTTATAGCAGAACAGTGCCGACTCTTCACCGCCTGCGCCTGCTCTGATCTCTACAATTACATTCTTTGAGTCGTTGGGGTCTTTGGGCAAAAGCAGGATCTTAAGCTCTTCCGAGGTTTTTTCAATATCGGCTTTTGCAGCTTCTATTTCTTCTGCAAGCAGTTCTCTGAACTCACTGTCGGTATTCTCTTCAAGCATCTGCTTTGCCTCGTCAAGAGAAACCGTGGCTTTTTTGTACTCTCTGTATTTGAGTACGATAGGCTCTATTTCTCTGAGCTCCTTCATCACGGAGTTGTATTTCTCTGCATTTGCGGCAACCTCGGGATCGTATAATTTATTGTTAAGCTCTTCATAGCGTTTATCAAAAACTTCTATTTTATCAAACAAGGTCAATGCTCCTTTGGATCACTTATAATTTTCTTGATATTCTTTTCTATTTTAATACGCGGTACAATAACAATTCTTCCGCATCCCATACATTCAAGTCTGAACTCTATACCTATTCGGTGAACCTTGAAGCGTTTATCACCGCAGGGATGAGGTTTTTTCATTTCGAGAATATCGCCCGGAGATACTTTCATAAAAAACACCTGCCTTTGAATTATTGTATTATATTATTATACCATAGATATATGTGTTTTGTAAACATAGTGACATACTCCCACCACCTACGCTTCGCTTAGAGGGTGCGGGTCTCCGATGGATACCTTTGCAAAGCAAAAGCACCGACCGAGCCGGCAGGCGAGACCCGGGGCTTCTCGTTCAAGTACAGCAGCCTGTACAGTATCAGCGAGCTAAGGAATCGTCAAAAAATAACTTGCACTTTCAGGCTCGCCTAATTTGCCCTGTGTGTCGTTACAATACCTTGAAATACGCCGGTATTCCTGAGATATTGAACACAGAATATATTATTCTTCGCCTGAACTGCACAGCTTATTTCTTGACAATTCCTTATTTCCAATGTGTAATGCAAAATTCGGGAAAAATAGGGAAAACGGGAAAATCGGGGGTAGGTTTGTAGAGTTATATATATAAATAAATTTTTAAAATGC
>JAFOMO010000106.1 GCA_017418905.1 Clostridia bacterium
TCGGGCTGACCTGTAATAGGGCAAAGGCTTGTAAATTCGGGACAGTTGAATTTTACAAAATAATCGTTTTCGGGGTGCTTGTTCTTGAATGTTTCAAGAATGTTCGGAGAATAATCGGTTGGATATGTCGTTGCTTTATTTCCGAGAAGAGTTAATTCATCGTTTTCCAATCTCATTTAATATTCCTCACTTATGTCGTTAGCTTCAAAGGCTTTTTTTCTGTCAATGCAGGTGCCGCATTTGCCGCAGGGTTTGTCGCCGCCCTCATAGCAGCTCCATGTAAGTTTATACGGTACATTCATAGTAAGACCGAGTGCAACAATATCCTTTTTTGATTTGTTAATAAAGGGTGCTATAATTTCAAGCTGTCTGCCGCTGCCCTCGTATACTGCCTTATTCATAGCGGTGTTAAATTCCTCGCTGCAATCGGGGTAAGCGTTTCCGGCAGCGTCGTCATGGTGAGCACCGTAATACAGATAACTGCAATTATTTGCTATCGCAATGCTTGCCGCACAAGCAATGAAAAGTCCGTTCCTGAAAGGCACATATGTAGATACGGGCTTATTCTCGCCGTTTTTCTGCTGCTCTGCATAGCTGCCCTCAGGTATGCTTTCGCTTGAATGACTGAGAAGTGAACAGTTGCTTGATTCAAATATCTTTGAGAGATCAATTTCTATTTGTTTTATATCGTAATACCGGGCAATGTTTTTTGCGGCTTCAAGTTCTTTTGAGTGCTTTTGTCCGTAAGATACGGATAAAGCCGTGACATTTTCTTTTCCGAATTTCTGAACGGCTAACGCAAGACAGGTCGTACTGTCAACTCCGCCGCTGAATAATACAAGTGCTTTTTCCATTCGCTTAGTACCTCAACCTGTTTTGCAGACTTATGTCTGTTTCAAATCTGCCTCTTAATGTTTCTGTATGAGTTTTCGCATCGGGGCGGCAAATTCCCCTGGCGGTCATACAACTGTGACTTGCGTCTATGATAACGGCTATGTCGTCCGAGCGAGTTACCTCTGCTATAATATCGGCAATATCGGAACCTATTCTTTCCTGAAGCTGTAATCTTTTTGCTGCCATATCTGCAATTCGTGCGATTTTGCTAAGTCCGATAACTCTGTCTTTCGGAATATACGCAACAGTTACCTTCATATTATACATTAAAGCGAGATGATGCTCGCAATAGCTGAATACGTCAATGTCTTTAACAATAACCAGATCGTTTTTATGTTCAGAGGGTGCTGTAAAGGTTTTGTTGAACATCTCAGCGATCTCGTGGTTTGAGTAGTTCATACCCTCAAATACTTCTTCAAACATATTTGCCACACGATAGGGAGTATCCTTCAAGCCCTCTCTGTCAGGGTCGTCGCCCAAAGCCTCAATAAGTCCTTTTATATGGTACTGTATAGCCTCTCTATCAATTGCCATTTCTATACTCCTTTCATATCGGGATCCCAGATGATCTTATGCATCTGTAATTGCAGAACGGTATTATTCATTCTATGCTGCTTCATAAATTCAACAATGCTTACGGGTTCGAGCTTTCCGAATACAGGGCTTAAATACACATTGCACCGATCACATAAGGCGTATTTGTCGATCATCTCTTTTGCTCTTATCAGATCATTTTGTGAGCCTGCAACGAATTTTACCGTATCTCTTTTATCAAGGCAATAAAAGTTGTCGGTACACATAAGCTTTTCCATACCGCTTGACGGCAGCTTGTAATCCATAGTAAATGACGGGCGGTTTTCAATGACGAGATACGGTTTGAGAGGTATGCTTCCGTTGGTTTCTATTTCTGTGTAAAAACGTCCGTCACTGCATAAAAGTGATAAAAGCTCCGATATGCCCTCCCTGTAAAGAGGCTCTCCGCCCGTGAGCGTTACGCACCTTATGCCTTGTTTACATATATGATCGTATATTTCTCTTGCTGTCATTTGTGTACACTTCGCATCTTGTTCGTTTGCCCAGCGTGTGTCACAGTATGAACATGAAAGGTTACAGCCCTTGAACCGAACAAATACTGCCAATTGTCCGGAGTGAGTACCCTCACCGTTAATGCTTACAAATAGTTCTGCAACATCAAGCATATCAATTACAACTCCTCATATGCTGCACAGTTGTTAGGTGTTTCGTAAACCGTGAGCTTTTTTACATTGTATCCCTTTTCAGTCATTCTGTAATAAAAATATCTTGCAAATTCTTCGGCAGTGGGGCGAAAGTGCAGTTCTTTTATCTTAAAGCCTTCGTCATGCAAAGCGTTCATAGTGGATTGCTTCAGAGTACCCGATTCGATAATAAGACAATGATCAAATTCATCTGCAAGCTGTTTAAGATCTCTTTTCAGATCTCCGAAATCGGTTACCATTGAGGCAGTTTGACCTTTTTTTTCAAGCTGTTCTCTCATTATCTCAACTTCGAGCTTCCACCTGTGACCGTGGATGTTTGAGCATTTACCCTGATAACCCGATAAAAAGTGTGCGCTGTCAAAACAGGCTTCCGTTGAAAGTATGAACATAATACTCACCTCAAAAATAAAAAAGCAGACACCGGGGAGCGTCTGCCGATAATCAAGTTATCAAACGTCAGTCCCGGTTTTGTTTTACGACAGGAAGGTACTAATGAACTGTCGATCATTATATACAGAACAACCGCTTAAACCATTTTTGATTTAAGCGGTTAAGTCCGAGTGACTGGAGTCGAACCAGCGGCCTCTTGAACCCCATTCAAGCGCGCTACCAAACTGCGCCACACCCGGATGTCTTTGTTTAACTGACCTTGAATATTATAGCATATACATTTTGAAAAAGCAATACTTTTTTAAAAAAATTTTGATTTTTTTGCAAATATTTTTTTATCGTATAAACGATCTTTACAGGCTTTTGAAAAATTTATGAAAATAATAGAATAATCACTTGTATCTTTATTGGTTTTGAGTTACAATGTAATAGTATAACGATAGCGAAATACGAACAGGGGGAGAATTATTTGTCAAAGAAAAAATCAAAAAATAAGCAGAAAGCAGATCCGCAAAAAATAAACGAGAACGCAGAGTTTCAAGAAACAGCCGAAAAAGCCGATACATCAAAAAAGAAATCTGAAGATAAAGACAAAAAAAGCTATAAGGCTGAAGCCGAGGTAAAAACCGAAAAAACAGACAATGATACAGATAAAGCCGAAGAAAACGAAGAGGCACAATCTGAGCCGATACCGCCGAGAAGAAGAAAGATTATTAAAAATAATCAGCTTACAGTCGTATTATGCATAACCATAGCGGCAGTACTTACGGCGGTCATATGGTCAATGTTCTTTAACCGAGACATTACGGGCACATGGTACTATTACCATACAGGCACATATACCGAAACTAAGGATATACCGTCAAAAGAAACGACAGACGAGCCGGAAACCCATACTTATACTCAGCGTGTCAGCTATAACTTTGATGATGATAATATTTGTACAGTAACATTAGGTTCGATGTCGGTCAAAGGTCCATATCAGATATACGACACCGGTGCAGAGCCAATATTGGCAGTAGGAGTGTATTATTTGGATACACCGCTGTTTATCGGCAATTACAATTATAAGGTCAGCGGAAATGTATTTACCGGAAAAAAGCTTACCTTGTATTCAAGTGAAGGTTCGGCGTCCGATCTTGTACTTGACAAAGGAGAGGGAGAGTTTTCACTCAAGCCATTTGAGAATGCAAAGCTTGACGAAAAGATATACGGCCGTTGGAAAAACTCTGAATACGATCAATACTTTACGTTCAAAGACGACGGACATATGATATTAGAGCTTGAAAACAAGATAGTAATTGACCATGTTTACACAATAATGGGAGAATCGACGATACTTACAAGATATGAAGCAGACTCTGAGCAAAACTATTCTTATTACTACAACTTTGACGATGAAGGAAGCTTTTATATAAACGGAGCAAAAATGATAAAGGTTAAATAAGTTTAAAGATAAAAAAATAAGCAGGATATAATATCCTGCTTGTTTTTTTGCTATTCCTCGTCCCAGTACGGATCGTCATAAAAGCTGTCATATGATGATGTTTCGTCATATGAGGGCTGAGAGCTTTCTGTATATGTATTATCATAGCTTTCAGAGCTTACAGTATTATTGTCAGAGTCGGAGCTTGCTGTGTAAAATGCGTTTGCAGCTTCTTCTGATGCCTCACTTGCTGCCTTGCGCCTTTTTGCGTCTTCCATTTCTTCTTTATACTGAGCAGCATACGGGGAGTTTGTTTCAAACACTGCATACTGCGAGGTGTGAGCAGTGCCCAAAGCAATATCGTATCCGTATCTTGTAAGAAGATCATTTACTGTAACGAATACATAGCCCTGTTCTTGAAGCTCATCTATTGCCATCAATACTCCGTCAACGCTTGTCGAATAAATATCGTGAAGGAGAATGATGTCACCGTCCCAGCATTTTGAAATGATCTCGTTATATACATCATCTTCGTTTCTGCTTTTCCAGTCGAGAGTATCTAAAGACCATAAAATTATAGGCTTATCTACAGTATTATCTACTGTTGTATTATGCGAACCGTAAGGCGGACGCAATGCATTTGAGATCTGTCCGCAGGCATTGCGAATGCTGTCGTCGGCTTTTGAGATCTGATCTTTTATTTCTGCCTCGCTAAGAGTAGAGAGATCGGCATGACTGAATGAGTGGTTGCCTAACTGATGACCGCCGCTTATCATAAGAGGGAGTACCTCAGGATATTTATCAACATTGTTGCCGACCATAAAGAATGTGCCTTTTGCGTTTCTTTCGTTCAGACCTTCGATAAGTCTTTGAGTGTATTCTCCCGGACCGTCATCAAATGTAAGGGCAACTGCCTTTTTGCCGTCAAGAGTATCTGTATCGATAATGAGCTTGTTGTCTGCATCGAATTTTTCCTCAATTCGTTTTGAAGCTGTATCACTCTCGGTATCCTGAGAATCGGTATCACTGTTTTCATATGGGTTTGAAGAAATGTGTGCAACGCTTGTAACTGATGAAGTGCTTTGTGTGTCGGTGTCGGAATTATCGCTTTTTGCTTTATGAATTGCCGAAGAAATGCCGTTGATTATGCTGATAAGAATAATTAGTATCACCAGAAGTATGGCCGCACCTGCTATCAGCATTTTCGCACGATATTTATACCCTTTAATTTGCAGAAAATCAGGTGCTTTTGAATTATTGTCAGACAAAAAATGTTACCCCTTTCCTTATGAATGTAATATGTATAAATTATAACATTTTTGTAACCTGATGTCAATATATAAAAAAGTATATTATTAAGATAGTAAAAAATATGTTTTTTGATAATTCTTTTGATTTTTTTCTTATAATAACAGAATAACTTTATAGTGTAGACAATAATGCATAATACAGCCTGTGCAGAGCAGCATTATATACTATGATTCTTGAGGGTAAAAAAGTAGAATTTTGTGATGAATAATCTTTGAATTTTTGTTCATATTATTGACTTTCTTGACGTGCAAGTGTTATAATCATATAAGTAGATCTGATCCGGAAGACGGCGGAAACTCTGACGGAAAAGAAAAAGTTCATTACAATATAACCTTTGGTATAGCTGTATTATAATCGCTTTCTGTCTCCGCCTTGTTTTGGGCGGAGATGTTTTTTGGAGGTTTTTCAATTGAACAGAGCAGCACTTATAGGTATTATGATTGAAGATAATAAAGTATCACCTAAGATAAACGAAATTCTTCACGAATACTCCGAGTATATCATAGGAAGAATGGGCATACCTAACGTAAAGACGAATTTAAGCGTGATAAGCGTTGTTATCAATGCACCGTCGGATGTTATCAATACTATTTCGGGTAAGCTCGGACGCATAGACGGTGTAACTTCAAAAACAATATTTTCAAAGGCAGAGGAGGTATAACCGATAAATAATAAACAGCTTATTGATAAGCTCTATGAAACCGCTTCTTTGTCTGAAGAGGAATATACTTATCTTATCTCGTCAAGAGATAAGACAGCGGCTGAGTATCTTTTCTCTTTATCATCAAAGCGCAGAGAAGAATACTACGGAAAAGACGTATATATAAGAGGCTTGATAGAGTTTACGAATTATTGTAAAAACGATTGCTACTACTGCGGTATAAGACGCAGCAACAAAAATGTTCAGCGTTACAGGCTTGATCTTGACGATATTTTGAACTGCTGTGAAGAGGGATATTCTTTGGGCTTTCGTACCTTTGTATTACAGGGAGGAGAAGACCCATACTTTACAGATGAAAGAATGTGCGGTATCATTTCAGAGATACGCAAAAGGTATAATGACTGTGCAATAACTCTATCTATCGGAGAGAAAAGGCGTGAAAGCTATCAAGCATATTTTGACGCAGGCGCAAACCGTTATCTTTTAAGGCACGAAACAGCCGATCATACTCATTACAGCAAGCTGCACCCACAGGAATTATCCTTAGATAACAGAAAACGCTGTTTGTACGATCTCAAAGAAATCGGCTATCAAGTTGGAACAGGCTTTATGGTAGGTTCTCCTTTTCAGACTGCCGAAAACCTTGCTAAAGATATGATGTTTATAAAAGAATTACAACCGTCAATGGCAGGTATCGGTCCTTTTATAACTCATAAAGATACTCCGTTTTCAGATAAGCCGTCGGGTACTTTGGAGCTTACTTTATTTATGCTGGGGCTTATAAGGCTAACTTTACCGTATGCGCTCATACCGTCAACAACGGCACTCGGTACTATTGCGCCTAACGGAAGAGAGTTAGGGCTTAAAGCGGGCGCAAATGTAATAATGCCGAATTTGTCGCCTGTAAGCGTAAGAAAAAAATATATGCTGTATGACAATAAAATATGTACGGGCGAAGAATCCGCACAATGCATACAGTGCTTAAAAAACAGAGTTTCGTCCGTGGGGTATGAAATAGTATGCTCACGGGGCGACGTCAAAAAAATATCAGATAAGAGGTAATATTAGAATGTACGATCCGAAATCACTTAAAGCAGAAGAATTTATTGATCACGAAGAAATATTGGAAACTCTCGAGTACGCAGAGAAAAACAAGAACAACAGAGAGCTTATAGACGAGATACTCGAAAAGGCAAAGCCGAGAAAAACAGAAAAGGGCATAGAATGCAGAGGTCTTACTCACAGAGAAGCAAGCGTTCTTCTTGCCTGCGATCTGCCTGATGTTATCGAAAGAATGTATTCTCTTGCAAGAGAGATAAAGCAGGCCTTTTACGGCAACAGAATAGTAATGTTCGCACCGCTTTATCTGTCTAACTATTGTGTGAACAAGTGCGTTTACTGCCCTTATCATTATCAGAACAAAACTATCCCAAGAAAGAAGCTTACTCAGGAAGAGGTCAAAAACGAGGTAATAGCATTGCAGGATATGGGACATAAGCGTCTTGCAATTGAGGCAGGCGAAGACCCTGTTAATAATCCTATCGAGTATATCCTTGATTGTGTAAAGACTATCTACTCTATCAAGCATAAGAACGGTGCTATACGCAGAGTTAACGTAAACATTGCCGCAACTACCGTTGAGAATTACCGCAAGCTCAAAGAGGCAGAGATCGGAACATACATTCTTTTCCAGGAAACATACCACAAAGAAAGCTATGAAAAGCTTCACCCCGCAGGACCAAAGCATAACTATGCTTACCATACAGAGGCTATGGACAGAGCAATGGACGGCGGTATTGATGACGTTGGTCTGGGTGTATTGTTTGGTCTTGAGTTGTATAAGTACGAGTTTGCAGGACTTTTAATGCACGCAGAGCATCTGGAGGCAGTTCACGGAGTAGGACCTCACACTATCAGTGTACCGAGAATAAAGCGTGCAGACGACATTGACCCGACTGTATTCGATAACGGTATTGATGACGATACATTTGCTAAAATTATCGCTTGTATCAGAATTGCAGTTCCGTACACAGGTATGATAGTATCAACAAGAGAGAGTGAAAGCTGCCGTGAAAAGGTAATAAGCTTAGGTGTTTCACAGATCTCGGGTGCTTCCAGAACCTCAGTCGGCGGTTACGCAGGTTATACGGACGACGAAAGACCGCACGACACAGAACAGTTTGATGTATCCGATCAGCGTTCACTTGACGAGGTTGTAAGGTGGCTTATGGAAATGGGTTATATCCCGTCATTCTGTACTGCTTGTTATCGTGAGGGCAGAACGGGAGACCGCTTTATGAGCTTGTGTAAAACAGGACAGATCCAGAACTGCTGTCACCCCAACGCATTAATGACGCTCAAAGAATTTTTGGAGGATTACGCTTCTCCCGAAACAGTTAAGATAGGCGAAAAGCTTATCGCACAAGAGCTTGAAAAGATACCTAACCCGAAAGCACGTCAGAAGGCTAAGGAGTATATTGACAATATACATCTCGGACAGAGAGATTTCAGATTCTAACGGGAGGTCTTGCTTTTGAGTTTAAACAATACTCCTGTCGCAGACAGAGTGCATATCGGCATTTTCGGCAGAAGAAATGCGGGAAAATCAAGTCTTATAAATGCTTTGACAGGTCAGGAGCTTGCAATAGTATCAGAGGTCGAGGGTACAACAACAGACCCCGTTTCAAAGGCTATGGAGCTTTTGCCTTTAGGTCCTGTTGTTATTATTGATACTCCCGGACTTGATGATGTGGGCGATCTCGGCAAGCTGAGGATAAATAAAACGTATCAGGTACTCAATAAAACCGATATTGCTATACTTGTTATTGACGCAGCTCTCGGTATGAACGATTTTGACAAGGCAATTCTTGAACGTATAAAGGATAAAAATATTCCGTATGTTATTGTGTATAATAAATGCGAGCTTGCCGAAGTATCTGAAAATGACGAAAACAGTATTTATGTAAGCACAGTAACAGGGGAAAATATAAAGGAGTTAAAGGAGCTTTTGCCCACGCTTGTAAAAGAGAATAAGGCGGAATATCCGATAATATCGGACAAGGTAGTGTCAGACGACAGTGTTGTTCTTGTAATACCGATCGATTCCTCGGCACCGAAGGGACGTCTGATACTGCCTCAGCAGCAAACTATAAGAGAGCTTTTAGAGTGCGGCTGTACAACTCTTGTTTGCAGAGATACAGAGCTTGAACAAACGCTTGCAAAGCTAAGAGAGGCACCTAAGTATGTAATAACAGATTCACAAGCATTTAAGAAAGTGTCTCCCGTGGTGAAGGGTGACATTTGCCTGACCTCATTTTCTATTCTTTTTGCAAGACATAAGGGCAATCTTGAACAGCTTGTAAAGGGTGCGTCAAAGCTTGACAGCCTTAATGACGGCGACTGTATCCTTATCAGTGAGGGCTGCACTCACCACAGACAATGCGGAGATATAGGTACTGTAAAGCTGCCTGCCTGGATAAGAAAATACACAAATAAAGAGATAAGCTTTGAATTTACAAGCGGCACAGAGTTTCCTTATGATCTTTCAAAGTATTCTCTCGTTATTCATTGCGGCGGCTGTATGCTCAACGAGCGTGAAATGAAATACAGAATAAAATGCGCCGCAGATCAAGGCGTACCCATAACAAATTACGGAATGACTATCGCACATACAAACGGCATACTCAGAAGAAGTCTTGAAATATTCCCCGAGGTCTCAGAGCTTCTGCAATAATTATTTTGATGTACATTTAAAGAAAGGAAGTCTTGTATGAAAAAATCACTTTCAGCCATCCTTGCAGCATTGATGATCGCAGCTATTTTTACAGCTTGTAGTTCTCAGCCGAATACAAATTCATCAACAGCAGCGAATAGCTCTGATAAGACGGTGACCGAAAGCGACACTCAGCAAACAGAAGCACAGGCAGAACAAAAAGTAACTGCCGACGATTTGCCCAAAGCGGTTGATCTGAGAGATTACAACGGTAAGAATTACGTTACAGCAGTTAAGCGTCAGGCATTCGGTGACTGCTGGTCATTCGGCAATATAGGTGCCGCAGAATGTTCATATCTGTATGAAAACGATCTTGGTGTTCCTGCCGGCGAGGTAAACAATAACGTGAATTTCTCCGAAAGATATATGTCGTGGACAGTATTTCACAATATCACAAAGGATGACGTAAAGCTCGGAAAGGTTCGTCAGTCACAGGTGGGTGAGGGCTATGACCTGGGAGAAATGGAAGAAAAAAATCCGGTATTGCCATTCATTATGGGCGCAGCCGGAAACTCGGGATCAATATTATTCGCCTAAAAAACGGTCTTTCGCAAGATGTTTGTAAGCGAAAGACCGTTTTTTACTGTATATTTTTAAAGCTGTACATTAAAGAGATTTCTCATGTGATTGATTATATCATCAGAAGTTGCGTTGATGAGCGAGGCTTCATTGATGTTGCTGAGTCTTTGAAGCTCATTCGCAGCAGGTGAGCCCTCGTTGAGATCATATCCGATAGTATAAACGGGTATCCTCAGACCGCCAATGATAGGCGAAATCCTGTCAAGGTCATAACCGCAGTTCTGAGCACCGTCCGAGAGTACGAACAGCATCATTTTTGCATTAGGTACTTCTTCCTTTTTGTCTTTCATCATTTTCAGTGCAACAAGAACAGCGTCATAAGGAATCGTCAAGAAATAACTTGCACTTTCATGCTCGCCTAATTTGCCCTGTGTGTCGTTACAATACCTTGAAATACGTCAGTATTCCTGCGGTATTGTGCCTAACACAGAACAAATTATTCTTCGCCTGAATTGCACA
>JAFOMO010000001.1 GCA_017418905.1 Clostridia bacterium
GGCGGCGCAGTAAGGCTTGACAGAGAAGAACACTACTTTTTGCACAGTCTGATTTATGAGTTTACAACAGCTTTGGTAATACACAACTTGATATTTCACACTGAAAAGTTCTTAAACAATTCCACTTTCCACTTTCAACTTTTCACTTTCAACTATAAAACTCCTAAAAAATGTATAGAAAGGACTGTACCCGAAATGGTCAGAAGTATGACAGGATACGGCAGAAGTGAAACGACAGGTTCGGTTCGGGATATTTCCGTAGAAATGAAGTCGGTCAATCACCGTTACTTTGAAGTAAATACCAGAGTAACAAGGGGATACGGATTTATTGAGGACAGACTGAAAAAATATCTGCAAACTAAAATTTCAAGAGGGAAGGTCGATGTTTATGTGTCTATCGGTCTTGCAGAGGACGAAGAAGCCGATGTCACCGTAAATCATAACCTTGCAAAGGGATATATAAACGCTCTGCGAGAGCTTGGCAGCGTTTACGGCTTGCCTGATGATATAACAATAACGTCTGTTGCCAAATACTCCGACATTTTTTCCGTTCATAAAAAAGCAGAGGACGAAGAAAAGGTATGGAGCGAGGTAAAGCCCGTTTTAGACGAGGCTTTGAACGACTTTTTGAATATGCGTGAAGCCGAGGGCGAACGCCTTAAAGCAGACGTTATGAGCAGAGCCGAAACAATTTTAAGTATTGTTAAAGAAATAGAAGAAAGATCGCCTCAGACTGTTATAGAGTATAAACAAAAGCTTACCGAACGTATAAACGAGCTTCTTGAAAATGCTGCTGTCGATGAACAGAGAATTGCAACTGAAGCCGCAATATTTGCAGATAAAATAGCTGTTGACGAAGAGACCGTAAGACTGCGCAGCCACTTTGAACAGATGAAGGAGATATTCGCAAAGGGCGGCGCAATTGGCAGAAAGCTTGATTTTATTGTGCAGGAGATGAACAGAGAGGCAAATACGATAGGCTCAAAGGTCACAGACGCACAGCTTGCGCACAAGGTAGTAGATATTAAAGCGGAGATCGAAAAGATCAGAGAGCAAATACAAAATATTGAATAAAGGTTAAATGCAATACTATGAAAATGATAAACATAGGCTTTGGCAACAGCGTTGCCGCAGAGAGAATAGTATCGGTAGTAAGCCCGGATTCAGCACCTATAAAACGTATGGTACAAGACGCAAGAGATAAGGGCAGGCTGATAGATGCGTCATACGGAAGAAAAAGCAGATCGGTAATATTCACCGACAGCGATCATATCATTCTGAGCGCAGTTCAGCCCGATACTATAAATACAAGGATAACCGAGGAGGACGACTCGTAATGAGAAAAGGTAAGATATATGTAGTTTCCGGTCCGTCCGGAGTGGGCAAGGGTACGATAGTCAGAAAGCTTATCGAGGATTACGACAACATCGCTTTGTCTGTTTCTGCCACAACACGCTCACCCCGAACCGGCGAGGTTGATAAGGTACACTATTTCTTTATTACAAAAGACGAGTTTACCGAGATTATAAACAAAGACGGATTTATCGAATACGCAGAGTACTGCGGCAATTACTACGGTACGCCGAAAGCCGCCGTTTATGAAAAGCTTGAACAGGGCATTGACGTTATTCTTGAAATAGAGGTACAGGGCGGTATTCAGGTAATGGAGAAATTCCCCGAGGCTTGCGGAATTTTTATTCTTCCGCCGAGTATGGCAGTGCTTGAAAAGAGATTGAGAGGCAGACAGAGCGAAGATGAGGAAACCATTCAAAAACGCTTGAAGACAGCTAAAGAAGAGTTGTCTAAGGTTTCAATGTATGACTGCTTTGTGGTAAACGGTCCGATCGAAAAAGCCGTTGAAGATGTTGCAGAGATAATTCTGAAAAACAGAGAATAAGAAACAGTACATAGAAAAGAACAGAAATATTGGAGGAGATCATATGTATAAACCGTCAATTGATGATATGCTCACAGGCAAAGAAAGCAGATATTCTTTAGTTATTGCAGTTGCAAAAAGAGCAAGAGAGATTACTAACGAATATAACGCACGCAAAGAGGTTTGCGACGATAAGACTGTGCTTATGGCTGTAAACGATTTTAAGGAGCATAAGTACGAGATATTAGTTGACGATTCGCCCGAACCGAAGCTTGCACCGAAGGCTGAAAAAGCTCAGACAGATGACAATGTGCTGATCTCACAGGAACAGCTTGATTTCAGCTCAGACGATCAGTCTGATATACAGATAGATGAAAACGGCGAAATCGTAGATATTGACAATGATAGTGAGGACAGCGATCTTTGATGAGTTTTCTGATCGCAAGAGTTGCCGCAGATAAAACGCTTTACAGCTTTGACAGACTGTTTGATTATATCATACCCGATTATCTTAAAAATGACGCTGTACCCGGCAAAAGAGTGATGATACCCTTCGGCAGCGGCAACAAAAAGCGGCAGGCTATGATAATAGACGTGTTTGAAAGCGACAAAGCCGAAAAGCTTAAAGAAATATCTGCCGTTTTAGACAGTGAACCGCTTCTTACAAAAGAGCTTCTGAAGCTTGTTTTGTCTATGAAGGACAGATACTACTGCACCTATTATGACGCAGTGAGAACAACGCTGCCGGCAGGTCTTAACTATAAAATATCTTTGGCATATAAGATAAACAAAGATTTAAAAGATATACAGCTAAATAACGAACAAAAAGCTGTTTTAGCGGCTTTTCCGAAAAAGGGAGAAATAAAGCAGGAGCAGCTTTTTAAAAAGCTCGATATAGACTGTGAAAGCCGGGAGATAATCGAGCTTATCTCAATGGGCTGTATCAGAAGAGAAGAAACTGCTTTCCGCAAAACCGGTGACGCTTTCGAGAAAATGATACGGCTTTGCCCTGATTGTAATACTGATAATCTTACCGCCCGCAGAAAAGAGGTAACAGACCTTTTGAAAAATGTCGGTGCGGTATCGGTCAAAGAGGTAATGTATTATACGGGCGTTACTCATTCGGTAATAGACGCACTTGTAAAAACGGGGGTGTGCGAGTACTTCGACAAAGAGGTATTCAGACTTCCCGAGAATAAGTATTCCTCAGACAATAAAGAAATCGTTCTCACGGAAGATCAGGAAAATGCATACAGAGAAATGCTTGAAAGGTACAGACAGAGCGATCCTTGCGTATCACTTCTTTACGGAGTTACGGGAGCAGGCAAAACGTCTGTATTTTTAAAGCTTATAGAAACAGTTGTAAATGACGGAAAAAGCGTTATCGTAATGGTACCCGAGATCGCCCTCACTCCGCAGATGGTTTCGCTGTTCAAGTCGAAATTCGGAAGTGACGTTGCAGTATTTCACAGCGCATTATCAATGGGAGAGAGGCTTGACGAGTGGAAACGTGTCCGCAAGGGCAATGCAAAAATAGCCGTAGGAACAAGAAGTGCGGTTTTCGCCCCCTTTGAAAATATCGGACTTATCATAATGGACGAGGAGCAGGAGTATACGTATAAATCGGAGTCATCTCCGAGGTATCACGCAAGAGAAACCGCCAAGCTTAGGTGCGTTGAGCATAAATGTATGCTGCTTCTATCGTCTGCAACTCCGTCTGTCGAGAGCCGTTTCAATGCAGAACGCGGTACATATTATTTGTCGCGGCTTACAAAGCGGTACGGAAAAGCAGTTCTTCCCGAAGTCACAGTTGTTGATATGAACGCAGAGGGTGTTGACGCTCTTACAACGGGAATAGGAAAAACACTTGCCTCTGCTGTTGAGAGAAATCTCGAAAACGGCGAGCAGTCAATACTTTTGCTCAACAGGCGAGGCTATAATACCTTTGTATCGTGCAAAACGTGCGGCGGCGTTGTTACCTGCCCCAATTGCAGCATATCTCTTACATATCACTCGGCAAACAACAGGCTTATGTGTCATTACTGCGGCTTTTCTATGAGTATTACAGACAAATGCCTGTCGTGCGGTTCGGGTACTCTGAAATTTTCGGGCAGCGGTACACAGAAAGCCGAGCAGACCTTACAGGTGTTGTTTCCCCGGGCTCGGATTTTAAGACTTGACGCAGACTCAACGCTTGCAAAGCAGGCTTATGAAGAAAAGCTTTCCGCCTTTAAAAACGGCGAGTACGATATTCTTTTAGGTACTCAAATGGTTGCAAAAGGGCTTGACTTTCCAAAGGTAACGCTGGTAGGTGTACTATCGGCAGATCAGACTATGTACGGCAGAGATTTCAGAGCGTATGAAAGAGCATTTTCGCTCATTACACAGGTAGTAGGCAGATCGGGCAGGGGAGAACGTCCCGGACGGGCGATAATACAGACCTTTACACCCGAGAACCCTGTTATTGCACTTGCCTCTGCACAAGATTACGAGGGCTTTTACAAAAGCGAGATACCGTTAAGGCGAGTTATGGAGTATCCGCCTTTTGCCGATATATGTATGATAGGAATTGTTAGTACAAAAGAAAATAAATGCAAAGAAGCGTCAAGCGAATTTGCCGAGATGTTATGCGCAAGAATAAACGAGCAGTGCAGCGATCTGCCCATAAGGGTAATGGGCCCGTCTCCTGCGTCCGTTTATAAGGTGAACAATAAATACAGATACAAGATAATAATAAAATTTCATAACTGCAAGCCGTTTCGCACAATGCTGTCGGGAGTGCTTGCAGACTTTGCAAAAGACAGAAAATACAGCGAGGTCACTGTATATGCAGACACAGACCCCGATAATATATTATAAGCAAGGAGTAAAGAAAAAAATGGCTTTACGAGATATAGTAAAAGAGGGCGACAAGACGCTTTCTAAACGCTGCCGCAGGGTTGAAAAATTTGATGAAAAGCTTACATTGCTGCTTGACGATATGATACAAACGCTGAAAAGTGCCGACGGTGTAGGACTTGCCGCACCGCAGGTGGGAATACTCAAGCGTGTGTGTATAGTAGATATAGGGGACGAAGAAGGCTTGATAGAGCTTGTAAACCCCGAAATTGTATTATTTGCCGGCAAGCAGGAGGGCGCAGAGGGCTGCCTTTCGTGTCCGGGTGAATACGGTATTGTAGAACGTCCGATGTATGTTACCGTTAAGGCGCAGGACAGA
>JAFOMO010000107.1 GCA_017418905.1 Clostridia bacterium
TTCAAAAGGCTTGCGGGGTTCTAAGGGGCAGCGCCCCTTAGCCGCCGGAGGCACGCTCCAGCCCTTTTAGGGGTGAATTTCAAAAACAGTCCTGCGGACTGTTTTTGAAAGAGGGGCATTTTGGCAGAAAATGCCCCTAACCTGTGGTTTGAACAAAAGTTTCCCCGCCGCTCCAAGGCGGCGCACTAAGGCTTGACATAGAAGAACACTACTTTTTGCACACTCTGAATGTGCAATTTGCGCTCATACATAATCAGACCGAGAGTTTACTGCACGCAGTTAAACTTTTTACTTTGTCAAACTAAGAGTTAATGTAACAGATGAGGAATTGAATACAAAAATAATTGCGCATTATTACTGCGGTGCAATAACCTTATGACTCCCGAAATAAATGTCATACCAGACAAGGAAAATATAAACAGTCCATACCTTGCGGCTGTTGTCCTCCTTGCCGTTGTAGTGATCGTCCAGGAATTTTATCAATTCCTCGCTGTTGAAGAATTTCTTAGCTGTGTCGGAGTTGAAAGTATCCTTTACGATATTATAATACTTTTCGTCTTTGAGCCATACTCTTGTCGGTACAGGGAAACCGAGCTTTTTCTTCTCGGCAGACGCTTTCGGCATATGACGCAAAGCCGCCTTGCGCATAGCATACTTAGTATTTTCTTTGTTTACTCTCAGTCTGTACGGAATAGTTCTTGCAGTTTTGAACACCTCTTTGTCAAGGAAAGGCACTCTCAGCTCCAGAGAATTAGCCATTGACATTCTGTCCGCTTTCAGAAGAATATCGCCTACCATCCATGTATTGATGTCGAGATACTGCATTTTTGTAATATCGTCGTAATCCTTTACTCTGTCATAATACTGCTTAGTATATTCCTGCGGTTCATGTGCTATTGATGTATCTTTGAGTATTTTCTGCTTTTCAGCTTTGTTGAACATAAAAGCGTTCCCGATAAAGCGTTCTTCAACACTCAATGCACCGCGCAAAATGAAGTTTCTGCCCTTGAATTTAGGCAAAGGTCTTACAACATTTGCAAGAAATCTGCGAAGTCCGAGGGGAAGCTTCTGATAACCTCTGAGAGAGTTTATCTCGTTATATATCGTATAACCGCCGAAAAGCTCGTCTGCACCCTCGCCCGAAAGTACGACTTTAACATATTCGCTTGCAAGCTTTGATACAAAATATAAGGCGATACAAGACGGGTCTGCAAGCGGCTGATCCATATGATACTGCACCTTGCGTATATTGCCCCAAAACTCTTCGCTCGATATGATCTTATACTTATGATCTACTCCAATTGTTTCGGAAAGACCCTTTGCCCAGTCGATCTCGTTGTACTTCTCGCCAAAGTCAAAGCCTACCGTAAAGGTTTTCTGATCTGCAAAGTATGTTGATACATAGCTGCTGTCAACTCCGCTTGAAAGAAAACAGCCTACTTCAACGTCACTTATCTTGTGAGCATTTACAGACTCCTCAAATACTCGCTCTATCGTATCTACTGCCTCTTCTTCGGTCAAGTTCTCATCAGGTTCAAAGGTAGCCTCCCAATAACGCTGAGTAGTTACCTTGCCGTTTTTATACCACAAGAAATGTCCGGGCAGCAGGCAGTATATACCCTCAAAGAAAGTTTCGGGGGGCAGCGCATACTGAAAAGACAGATAATTGTCAAGCGTTTTCATATTGAATTTCTTCTGATACTTCGGAAACTCGAGAATACTTTTTATCTCCGAGCCGTAAACGAGGTGTCCGTCAACCATTGCATAATGAACGGGCTTTATACCAAAAAAATCTCTTGCGATAAAGAGTGAATCGTCTTTACTGTTGTATATTGCGAAACCGAACATACCTCTCAGACGATCGAGAACGTTCTCTCCCCACTCTTCAAAGCCGTGAAGAATAACCTCGCTGTCTGTTTCGGTATAAAATTCATAGCCCAGCTCTATAAGCTCTCTTCTCAGAAGCTTATAGTTATAGATCTCGCCGTTAAAGGTAAGAACCATGCTTTTATCTTTGCTGTATATAGGCTGGCTGCCGCCTTCAAGATCTATAATACTCAGCCTGCGAAAGCCCATTGATATTTTATCGTTTGTATAATAACCCTCGCTGTCGGGACCTCTGTGAGTGATGACCTCTGCCATTTTTCGGAGTATCTCACTCCGATTTTCGATATTTCCCGTAAATCCGCATATACCGCACATAAATACAACGCTCCTTTTTCTATTTATTATGCTTAGGAATCGTCAAGAAATAACTTGCACTTTCAGGCTTTCCTAATTTGCCCTGTGTGTCGTTACAATACCTTGAAATACGTCAGTATTCCTGCGGTATTGTGCCTAACACAGAACAAATTATTCTTCGCCTGAATTGCACAACTTATTTCTTGACAATTCCTTACTTTATACGTTTAATATGTTACCATAAAAAAACACTCTTTTCAAGTTTTGTGTTATAGATGATTAACAGTTTTATGACAAGTATTTTGTATATTTTTCCAACACCACAAAAAA
>JAFOMO010000108.1 GCA_017418905.1 Clostridia bacterium
AGACTGTCTTTAGTTGGTGCGAGTGACGGGACTTGAACCCGTACGTCATGCAACACACGCCCCTCAAACGTGCCTGTCTGCCAGTTCCAGCACACTCGCATATTTATTTGTTTTCAATCAGCTATATTATAATAGCACAACGGGGAACAAATGTCAACACTTTTTTTAAAATTTCTTTAAGTATTACAAAGTGCGTGCAAAAGTGGAAATTGGAAAGTTGAAAGTGGAAATTGGAAAGTTGAAAGTTGAAATTGGAAAGTTGAAAGTTGAAATTGGAAAGTGGAAATACAACTCATAATTAAACATTATCTTCGGATTGTGTGAATATATGGGCTTGATACCGAAATGAAAAAAGCACGCTTCTTTCAAAACGTGCTTTTTCATATAAAGTTTTAAAGAAAAGAAAAGAAATGTGTAAAACTCTTATTTAGTGCAGTGTCTGCAACTGCTTTTCATATACCGATCTTAAAACAATAATATAATATCACAATTTGAGTAAATTGTCAACATTGATTATTAAAAAATAATAATTTTTAGGCATATCACAATAGTTATTAATGCAGTTTGTGGTAAATATACAATGAAGTTGTATTTATACACAAAAATACAGAGGAATGTTTATTGAATGTGACGGTTATTTTGCGAGTATGAAATTAAAAATTTTAAAAATAATGCTTGACATTTGAATAGGACTATGTTATAATAATCAAGCAGTCGGGAAAACCGATGAAGTTGGTGTTGAGTACGCTGAGGGTACACCTGTTCCCATTCCGAACACAGAAGTTAAGCTCGGTGGTGCCGAAAATACTTGGGTGGTGACGCCCCGGGAAGATAGGGAGATGCCAACACGATGAGAGCAGATGTTTACGTCTGCTCTTTTGTTTTTTTACACAGCACAAGAAAAAGTAAAATTGAAAATAGAAAATGGAAAATTAAACTTACAGCCAGCAAACAATAAGTATGTTTGCTGGCTGTGAATGTTTTGTTATATTGTGTATAAGCGCAAATTGCTAATTCAGACTGTGCAAAAAGTAAAGTTTATTTAAATCATACTTTATTGCGCCGCCTTGGTGCGGCGGGGAAACTTTTGTTCAAACCACAGGTTAGGGGCATTTTCTGCCAAAATGCCCCTCTTTCAAAAACAGTCGTTTAGACTGTTTTTGAAATTCACCCCTAACAGGGCTGGAGCGTGCCTCCGGCGGCTAAGGGGCGCTGCCCCTTAGAACCCCGCAAGCCTTTTGAAAAAGGCTTGACCGAAAACTAAATTGTTGGTTTTTGCACAGTCTGCATTGCACATTGCACATTATTAATCAATCGGTTTCAGGTTCCATATGTTCTCCGCATAATCTCTTATTGCTCTGTCTGCGGCGAATATGCCCGAATTGGCAATGTTAATGAGTGATACCTTGTTCCATTGATCGGGACTTCTGTAAAGTGCAGAAGCTCTTGTCTGTGCTGCCGCATAGTCTGCGAAATCTGCAAGCACCATGTACGGGTCTTGTTCAAGAAGGTTCTTTGCAATATGGTTGAACCTTGTGCCGTTGAGCTCATCGATAGCTCTCTTGATAATGGGATTGTTTGTATAATAATCCATCGGGTTGTATCCGTTTGCTTTGAGCTTTGCTACCTCGGGAGTAGTCATACCAAACAAGAACATATTAGCGTCGCCCACTGCGTCGTGTATCTCAACATTTGCTCCGTCAAGAGTACCTAAAGTGAGTGCGCCGTTTATCATAAACTTCATATTGCCTGTACCCGATGCCTCTGTTCCGGCAAGTGAGATCTGCTCGCTTATCTCTGAGGCAGGCATAAGCTTTTCTGCAACCGTTACACGATAATCTTCAAGATATACTACCTTTAACTTGTCTGATACTCGTGCGTCGTTGTTTATCTTGTCTGCCATATTTACGATAAACTGTATGATCTGCTTTGCAAAGTAATAGCCCGGTGCTGCCTTTGCGCCGAATATATATGTCTTGGGAGAAAAGTCTGCGTTTGGATTTTCACGCAGATACTGCCATACCGAGAGTATATGCAAAGCGTTGAGAAGCTGCCTCTTGTACTCGTGCAGACGCTTTACCTGTACGTCAAAAATAGAGTTCGGATCGACAACTATGCCGTTTGTCTGTCTGATAAAATCAGCCATAGCGACCTTGTTGTTATACTTGATCTGTGCAAGCCTGTCGAGTACGATATTATCATCTGCAAACTTTTCAAGCTTTTTAAGCTGTGAAGCGTCCGAACGGAACTCATTTCCGATAAGCTCTCTTATAAGTGCGGCAAGCTGTGGGTTAGACTGGTTGAGCCAGCGTCTGTGAGCAATGCCGTTTGTTACGTTTGTGAATTTTTCGGGGGTAACTTTGTAGTAATCGTTGAATACCGTGTCTTTGAGTATCTGACTGTGCAGACCCGATACACCGTTTACCTTATAGCTTGCCATTACCGCAAGATTAGCCATTTTAACAACACCGTCATTGAGAATAGCCATTCTGCCTACCTGATAGCCGTCTATGCCCTTAGCATGGAGAGATTCGCAGTAGCGGCGGTTGATCTCCTGTACGATCTGATAAATTCTCGGAAGCTTGCTTCTGAACATATCTTCGCCCCAGCACTCCAAAGCCTCTCTCATAACAGTATGGTTTGTATAAGCAATAGTCTGAGAAACAATATTCCACGCATCGTCCCAGCCGTAGCCGTAATCGTCCATTATAATACGCATAAGCTCGGGAACTGCAAGAACAGGGTGAGTGTCATTTAAGTGAAGTGTAACGTGTTCGGGCAGATTTTCAAGTGTGCCGTTGTACATAAAGTGACGGCGGAGAATATCCTGTATGGTAGCTGATACAAGGAAATACTGCTGATTAAGACGCAGGCTCTTGCCCTCTGCGTGATTGTCGCCCGGATAAAGTATCTGAGTGATACTCGAAGCCATAGCCTTTTTCTCCAATGCACGCATATATTGACCGTCATTGAACAGCTCCATATTGATGTTCTCAGCCTTTGCAGCCCAAAGTCTCAGTCTGCTTATACCCTTGCCTTCATTGCCCGATACATACATATCATACGGTACAGCTAAAACGGTATCGGCATTTGCAATTTTTATTGTACACTTGCCGTCACCCCAGGTCTCTTCAACAGTTCCGTTGAATTTGACCTCAATGCCCTTGTCGGGGTGCTGCTGAAGCCATACGCTTCCGCCGGGCAGCCAGTTATCGGGCAGCTCAGTCTGCCAGCCGTCAACAAGCTTTTGCTTGAAAATGCCCATTTCATAGCGGAGAGAGTAACCCATAGAGGGGTAACCCTGCGAGGCTAAACCGTCAAGAAAACAAGCTGCCAGACGTCCCAAGCCGCCGTTGCCTAAGCCTGCGTCGGGTTCTTGCTCATATATCTTGTCGAGATCTGAGCCCAAGCCCTTTAAAGCGTCGCCTATGGTCTGTTCGAGATTTAAGTTGCAGATGTTGTTTTTGAGTGATCTGCCGAGTAAAAACTCCATGCACAGATAATAAACGGTTTTCTTGTTCTGTTCAACTGTTTTGTCGTTAAATTCTTTGTAGCCCTGGCTCATAAGATCTCTCAGCACCAAAGCTGTTGCCTTGTAAAAATGCTCGTCTGTTGCGTCTTTTACGGCAACTCCCATGTTGTGTGAGAGCTTTGCGGTAATAAGTTCTTTTGCTTTTTCTACGGTGAGTTCGTAATTCATGCTGTGTACCTCCATTTAAAAGAATTAAATTAATTATACTACAATATTTTAGCAAATTCAACTGTAATTTGTTATAATTATATAAATTTTTAGGAGAGTACAAAGTAAATCTATTGTTTATTGAATGCTTTGCTCGCCATTATCCCAAAAGCCGTAATTTACAGCTATATAGTCGGGCTTATAAATGGGCTTTCCGAGTGTGTCGGCGGCACGATAGAAGAAAACAAATCCTTTATCCGATTTTATCGCAATATACGCAGATGTGTCTGTAAGTGTGTAGTACCTCTCGTTAGGATCTTCGGAGGACACAGCAAAACAAATTCCAAGTTTTTCCCGAGTGCTGTCTGTCGCAATACCGTAAGGCAGATATTTTCTTCCGTTATAGCATATAGCCGTAAATGTTTCGCCGTCATTTACCGTGTACTCTTCGTATAATGCCGTATCGGGTGTATTACCGTGATCGGGTGAATAAGTCGGTTTTGAATATTCGTTTGTTTCCGCTTTTTCGTCGGTGTATTCTCCCGTATTGGCTTCAATTATACCGCACGCCTTGAAACGCATTATATTAAAGTCCCATACAGTCATTTCTTTGTATGAGCTTCCCAAATCTCTGCGAGACTCGAAAAACTCTTGTACCTCGCAATATTCATCGAAACCAATATCTTCGGTAACAGTGTCAAGCACAGTATATGCGCTTGCGTCAAGTTCTTCCATAGCCGAAATACCCATCCACGGAATATTGCCCTGTTCAAACTGTCTGATATTATATTTGGCAATAAGTGCGTCTGTCGGAACAAAAGACATCACTGCAAGCGTTAAAGCCGCAAGACAATAGCCTGCTTTTGTAATTGAGATCTTACTGCCGAACTGCTTTAATATCATCAGAACAAATATAACAAACAGATACACCATAAATACAGAGGTCTGTATGCGCTTCGGTGTCATTCCGTATATGCTTATGTATAATAACATCTTTGAAAGAGCCGTTATTATAAGACAAAGTGTGAGTGTACAGAAAAGCACTGTAAAAATTTTAAGCAGTCGGGGCATTTGCTTGTTTTCATACCTTGAGAAAAATGTTATTGCCGATATTACGGTAAGATTGATAACAACAACTGCGCATAACTGGAAAAATCCCTCTCTTGCGTACTGCGAATAGGTGAAGTCGGGCGAGTTGAGTACGCCTGCCGAAAATGCGTGAATAGCCTGAATTGCAGTGAATAATATGTATATCACCGACAGCGGAGTAAGAAATGCGGCGCACATTGACGGCGGCAGTATGCGCATATTTATACGCTGAGATTTGCCGAGTAGTTTTTCGTGCTTCATTTTATACGCACGAGAATATACTGCTGCGAAAAAATAAGCCGATACAGGCAGAGAAAAAAGAAGAATAAATATATTCGCTATGATATGTTCCGCTATGAAATTTAAAAGATCATCAGCAGACAGTGAAAATAAACTGCTGAATGAAGAGTCGGCATACGACAGAAGTATTATTACAGCGGCGCACAGCGGCAGACTTGCCGCAAAGCCGATAACAGCAGGAAGAGATTTTTTCAAGCGGTCTTTTTTGTTTTCGGAAGAGTTTTCCGCTTTGTTAAACAATGCGCCGAATAATGCTTCGTATTCGTTCAGCGGTAGTATCAAAGCACGCAGAAAGTTATTTGCGACAGAACGGCTGCCTTCACGATAGCTTGCGTATGAATAATAAATATTTCCTGTAAGGATAAGCAGTAAAGACAGTGCCGTAACAGAGCTGTTATCGCATATAAAAAACGAGAGCGATAATACAAGGCTTAATATGAAAATTACGTTTGTTGTGCGGCTGCCCTTCATAGAAAAGCTTCGGCAGTAAAAGAAATTAAATAGGGTATAAAGCAATCCGAATACAGTAGTCATAAGCCCTAAACCCGTTATGTTGTCAAGAGTAACAGGCTTTAATGCAATAAAGCCTATAATAATTGCCGCTATTGCATAATAGCGGTCTTTTGTGGTATAAGTACATTTCGGCTTTAACTTTTTTGTCATATAAGGCTGAGTATCGGTATTGTTCCGAATATTTGCATTTTCGTTCATATATCTTCCTCTTTTCTGTATTCAAGAATATCGCCGGGCTGACAGTCAAGTACCTCGCATAGCTTGCAGAGCGTTGAAAAGCGTACAGCCTTAGCCTTGTTGTTTTTTAGTATTGATAGGTTGGCAGGAGTTATTCCAACTGCGTCCGACAGATCGCCTGCGGAAATTTTTCTCTTTGCCATCATAACATCTAAGTTTACTATGATCGCCATATCGCACCTCACACTGTAAGATCGTTTTCTTCACGCAGCAGTACAGCCTGCTCGAAAACATTTTTAAGCACACGCAGCAACAGTCCCATAAAAGCAAACGCAAGCACTACGATAACAGCAAGCAGCCGCCACACGGTCATAACCGCAGACACTGCTGCAATTGCGAAACAGCAGTATGAGATTATCCTCAGACACTTTACATTTTCGTGTTCAAAAACCTCTCCCTTTCGGATATTCGACAGCAGACGATTGAGCAGATAAACAATAATACCGGCAGGTATCATAGCCGCATAAACGCTTGATACAAACTGCGTAAAGATAGACTCCTTGTTTGAATATACGTCGTACCACCGTGCAATAAAGGGTACAAGGGGTATACAGATAAACCAAGCAGCCGCAGCAATACGGCAGATAATAAGTGTTACGATAATAGATTTTTTGTCATGATCCATTTTTTAATTTTCTCCTTTTCTTTGAGCTTTGCAAATATCATAGCAGATAATTTTCTATTTGTCAATATAAATTTATCGAAAAACGATAAATATTTTTTGTTAGTCGTTTGGGAAGGTGATATTATAGTCAATGCTTGTTTTGCTTGTATTGTGTAAAGAACTGTGATATAATTAATATAAAGGAGTTGATGTATAATGCCGGCAATATGTGTTTTTTACGGAATAATCATAAGAATGTACAGAGAAAAAAATACACAGCACAATAAGCCTCATATTCACGCAGAATATCAGGGTGAAGAAACTGTAATTGCTTTTGATGGCGAGATACTTGCAGGAGAGGGCAATATACCTAAAAATAAGATGAAACTTATTGATGCATGGATGGAAATTCATAAAGAAGATTTATATGCGAATTGGCAATTGTTATCCGAGGGCTTGAATTTCTTTAAAATAGAACCGTTGAGATGATTGTTCAAATATAAATATAATGGAAAGGACTGATCTTATGTTACAGCCTAAAGTTGTTTCCGTTAAACCACTTGAAAACTATATGCTGCTTGTTGAATACGTCACAGGGGAAAAACGAGTTTTTGATGTGAAACCCTACATATCGGGTGAGTGGTTCGGAGAACTTGAAGATATACAAGTTTTTGGTACTGTTCATCCTTGTGGTACAACCGTTGAATGGACAGACGGACAGGATATTGCTCCACACGAATTATACGATTTATCGGTTCCGGTATGATATACAGAGCAGAGCGTGACGGCTTTGCTCTTTTTTCTGTTATTTGATAAAATATACTAAACAAATAGGAATAATAAATCTAAAAATAATAAAATAACTATTGATAAACCTTTGCCGAAAATGGTATAATGACATATATATAAGTTAACAAGGGAGTGTTCTCATGAATATACATCAGATACAGCAGGAAATAATGCGCTTGAAAAAGGAGAAGGATATTTGTATCCTTGCGCACAGCTATCAGACGAGAGATATTACGGAAATAGCCGACTTTACGGGAGATTCGTTCCAGTTGAGCGTTAAAGCCTCGCAGACCTCTGCCAAAACCGTTATTATGTGCGGTGTTCGCTTTATGGCAGAAACGGTAAAGCTTTTGTCACCCGAAAAAACCGTATATCTTGCAAACCCGGACGCAGGCTGCCCAATGGCTGAACAAATGGATAAAGAGCTTATCTCGGCGGTCAAGGAGCAGTACCCCGATTATACGGTAGTTGCATACATAAACACAACAACTGCGCTTAAAACTATCTGCGACGTGTGCGTGACCTCTTCATCTGCCGTAAAGATAGTTAAAAACATAGAGAATAAAAACATTCTCTTCATACCCGACTGCAATTTAGGCAGCTTTGTTGCAAAGCAGGTGCCGGAGAAGAACATCAAGCTGTTAAACGGCGGCTGTCCGATCCATGCAAGAGTTACCGCAAAAGACGTTGAAGCAGCTAAGGCAAAGCACCCGAATGCCCTATTATTAGTACACCCCGAGTGCGTGCCTGCCGTTACTTCACAGGCTGATTACGTGGGTTCTACTTCGGGAATTATGGACTTTGCGAAAGCGTCCGATCATAAAGAGTTTATTATCGGCACAGAAACGGCAATTGCGGAACATCTTTCTTACGAATGTCCCGACAAGCGTTTTTATCCGCTTACAAAGGAGCTTATCTGCCCGAATATGAAGGCTACCACTCTTATTGATGTGTATAATACCGTATGCGGCACAGCAGGAGAAGAGATAACTCTCGATGAAGAAACAATGACAAAAGCCCGCATATGCATAGACAAAATGATAGAGTTGGGCTGATATGAACAATAAAGCATTGATAGCAATGAGCGGCGGCGTAGATTCGAGCGTTTCCGCATATATGATGATACAAAATGGTTATGACTGCATAGGCGCAACAATGCGTCTGTTTACAAACGAATGTGTTGATGTCAGAGATAATACCTGCTGTACTCTCGACGATACAGAGGACGCAAGAAGTGTTGCGTATAAATTGGGTATGAAGTATTATCTCTTCAACTTCTCAGACGGCTTCAAAGAAAATGTTATCGACAGGTTTGTAAACGCTTATCAGCGGTGCGAGACTCCTAACCCGTGTATAGACTGCAACCGCTTTATGAAGTTCGACAAGCTTTTTTTAAGGGCAAAGGAATTAGGCTGTAATTATATCGTAACGGGGCATTACGCACAAACAGAGTACGACAATACAAAAAACAGGTATTTGCTCAAAAAGGCTGTTGATACGACAAAGGATCAGAGCTATGTTTTGTACTCTCTTACGCAGGAGCAGTTATCTCACATTATTTTCCCTCTGGGCGGTATAAGCAAGTCTGAGGTCAGAAAAATAGCCGAAGAAAACGGCTTTGTCAACGCAAAAAAGCATGACAGTCAGGATATTTGTTTCGTACAGAACGGCAAGTACTTTGAGTTTATCGAAAATTATACGGGCTTGACCTTTCCCGAGGGTGATTTTGTCGATAAAAACGGAAAAGTGCTTGGCAGACATAAGGGTATAATAAGATATACCATAGGGCAGAGGAAGGGCTTGGGTCTTGCGCTCGATCACCCTATGTATGTAATAAAGCTTGATATAGAAAACAACCGTGTTATACTGGGCGAAAATGAGGACTTGTTCTCAAAAAGCGTTACCGCAGGAGATATAAACTTAATTTCTGTACCCGATCTGTATAAACCTAAGAGAGTAAAAGCGAAGGTTCGTTATCGTCAAGCCGAACAGTGGGCAACTGCCGTTCAGACGGACAGCGACACACTGAAAATTGAGTTTGATGAACCGCAAAGAGCAATAACGGCAGGTCAGGCAGTTGTTTTGTATGACGGAGATATTGTTGTCGGAGGGGGGACTATTACGCCGTGAAAATTTTAGTTGTGTCTGATTCTCACGATAATACAAAGACGCTTGACAAAATAATCGGAAGCCAGACAAAAGCCGAAGTTGTTTTGTTTCTGGGTGACGGTATAAGTGATCTTGATTACGTAAAGCTTAAATATCCGCAGAAGATGTTTATTTCCGTGAGGGGAAATAACGATTGGTTATGCGACTGCCCTATAAATGAAGTTCGTGAGATAGAGGGCAAAAGGATATTTTTAACTCACGGTCACAGGTACAATGTGAGGTATGGGATAGATACTATTGCACAGATCGGAAAAATAAATTCCGCGGATATTGTGCTGTACGGGCATACTCACGAGCAGAAATACGTTTTTTATCAAGGTATGCATATAATGTGCCCCGGGGCTGTTATGAATTATCCGGGCGAATACGGAGTTATAGATATACAAAACGGTCAGGTGCTTGTAAATACGGCTGTGTATAAATACAGTGGGTTACGATAGAACAAAAACGGATTTTTATATCAGTATATTAAAGCGAAGGGACTGAAAAACAATGAGCTTTAGCGAACTTCTGAATGACAGCGAAGTCGGAAAACAGCTTGACACAATGACAAAAAGCGACCGTCTGCCTCATGCGATAGTGCTTGAAAGCAGAGATAAAGAGCTTGCTCAGAAAATCGCAGTCGAGATCTCAAAGGTGTTTTTTTGTTCTGCCGACATAAAACCCTGCGGAAAGTGCAGCGGCTGTTTTAAAGCAGAGAAGGGTATTCACCCCGATCTGTACCGTGTTGAAATAACAGACGGCAAACAGGCGGTGGGCGTGGGCGAAATAAGGGCTATGATAAGTGACTGCTATATCAAGCCAAACGAAGCGTCAAACAAGGTCTATTTCATAAGCGACAAAATGACGACAGAGGCTCAGAATGCGCTGCTTAAAATTCTTGAAGAACCGCCGCCGGGTATTAAATTCGTAATAATTTCGGAATCGTCAACACTGCTTCTGCAAACTATTCGGTCAAGATGTACGCTGTTCAAGCTCACAGCATCGGGCAGTGCCGATGAAAATGAGCTTAACGAAAAGGCTCTTGCAGCCGCTCGGGAAATTGCAAAGGCTATTCCCGATAATATGGAGCTGCCGCTTATGCTTGCGGTGACTAAACTATCTAAAGACAAAGCGCTTACGCAGCGTACACTTGAAAAGCTGAGTGAAATAATTTGTGAATCAATAGAAGAAAAGTATATGCCGACAGGCACAAGACCGCAGTATATACAAGACATAGCAAGAAGCTTGAGGCGGCGTTCTCTTTTGTGCCTTATGGACGTTATTATAAAAGCACAAACCATGCTTTCGCAAAACTGCAATATGAATTTGCTTACAACATGGCTATGCGCAAATATCAGACAAAGCCGTCATGCTAAAGGAGGATATAATGGCTGAGATAATCGGAGTCAGATTTAAAGAAGTGGGAAAGGTTTACTACTTCGATCCTATCGGAAATAAACTCAATGTAGGAGATAAAGTAATTGTAGAAACTACAAGGGGCGTTGAATGCGGTACAGTCGCTTTGCAGAATAAAGAAGTAAGCGACGACAACATTGTTCACCCTTTAAAGCAGATAATCAGAATAGCAAGCAAAGAAGATATTGTCCAGCTTAACGAAAACAAGAAAAAAGAAAAGAAGGCTTTCGCCGTTTGTCAGAGGAAAATTGCCGAGCTGGGACTTGTTATGAAGCTTGTTGACGTCGAATATACCTTTGACAACAAGAAGATAATATTCTCGTTTACCTCTGAGGGACGTGTAGATTTTAGAGCGCTTGTAAAGGAGCTTGCGTCAATATTCAAGACAAGAATTGAACTGCGTCAGATAGGCGCACGAGATGAAGCAAAAAAATTCGGCGGACTGGGCGTGTGCGGCAGACCTCTATGCTGTAATACCTATCTGGGTGAATTTCAGCCCGTGTCTATAAAAATGGCAAAGGAACAGGGCTTGTCGCTCAATTCGCTTAAAATATCGGGCAACTGCGGCAGACTTATGTGCTGCCTTAAATATGAACAAGAGGCTTATGCAGACCTTTTGAAAACTATGCCGAAGGTGGGCGCAATTGTAAACACTCCCAATGGAGAGGGCAAAGTTGTTGAGGCGAATCCGCTTACAAGAGTATTAAAGGTATCTCTCAAAAAATCGCCCGACGCAGCACCTGCAACCTATAAATGCAGTGATGTTAAGCTTATCAAAGACGCTAAGATCAAAGTCGATAAGAAAGAATTGGAAGAACTGAAAGATTTAGAGTAAAGAGAGTATTATACAAATATGCTTGTTTTATATGTGTTATTTATATCTCAAAGAATTATTGTAAACAAATTGTTAACAGTTGAGATTTAACTCTTTTTTCGTTGAATTTTGAGTGCTTTTGTGTTAGAATAGATACGGTAATATACAAAAGCAAGGAGGTGTATTTATTATGGCATATAAAATAAGTGACGAGTGTATCGCTTGCGGCGCTTGTGCAGCAGCTTGCCCTGTTGAGGCTATCACAGAGGGTGACGGTAAGTATGTTATCGACGCTGACACTTGCATTTCTTGCGGAAGCTGTGCAGATACTTGCCCTGTTGGTGCTCCTGCAGAAGAGTAATTTTATTTCTCAATACAAAGTATAAAAAGGCTCGCTTTACGGCGAGTCTTTTTTCAATGTGCAATGTGCAGTGTGCAATGTGCAATGATTGCCTGCAAAACTATGAATAGCATTAATTCAATTTGTAATGCGTTTATACATAATATAACCGATACTTTACTGCATGCGGTCTGAGTAGGATATTGTCCTAACCATTTATATTGAAATGTTAAGGCTTTTTATTCGGGCTGCGCACGCGTTAAAAGTC
>JAFOMO010000109.1 GCA_017418905.1 Clostridia bacterium
ACCGATACAGAAGAAAACACCGATACAGTTCTTGATACGGAAGATACCGAAAACACAGACGACACCGAAACGCAAGATTCAGAGGATAGTGCAGATGACGATACTCACAACAGTGAATACACTGTTCATTTTGCACGAATGAGTTATTATATGCAGACTAAGGTATTAAAGAATAGCTAAATATTTTATATACAACAAAAAACGAGCAGAGTTTTGTTCTGCTCGTTTTTTATACATTTCAATATAGTTTTCTTTAATAAAAGCCCGTATTTTTGCTATTTCTCGGTCATTAAGTATGCCTCTGTTTTCAACCGTAGTATCACCGTTTCCCTTAACAAAAAATTTTGCCGAACCTGCCTCTGTTAATTGTTTGTCACTTGCGTGAACGTGCATGGCTTCAACTATACAGTGAGATGTAAAATATAGGTAGTAGTCACATATTTTATATGAGTAATATTTCGGCATACTTATTCCTCCAAAAACACCCTGTTTCGTTTGTAGTAATTTAATACAATTTCAAGTTCTATATCGTCCATGTCGGTTTCTATAACTGTATCATTATTATCTATAACGCAGGCAGTATTGCAAGCAAGATTGATTACTTGTATTCCCAAAGGAATTTCAGTAAAAGCATATCCGCTTACTATCATATCAGCACTTGCAGAAATTGTATCAATGTTAATCATACTTAATTTTCACCTCTGTAATATTTTTAAGAAACTCTGTGGGCTCGATACATAGATTATTTAGTATAGGAATGAGGTCAATGTATTCTTCTGTCGGTATGCCGTCGTAGATCGCAGTAACTACAATATATCCATTATCCCATTCAATAATATCTATATATCGTTCAAGCTTATCGGAAGTTTTAAATCTTATGACCTTATTGTTATACGAAAAAGAGGTAAAACGATTGTCATTAGATAGATAGGCTGTATTATTCAAAAAATCACCTCATTTTTTCTGATTTAGTAAACTATGATAATGAGTTTATAACTATTCAAGTTTTGACCTGAAAAAATTCCGCTTTCAGCTTTGGGCTTTGAGCTAATATTTCCGCTTTACACTTTCCGCATTTCATAAAGCAAATACCTATTAATTGTATTCTACCACTTGAAAGTATAAAAGTCAATCAATTAAAATATTTCAGCCGTTTTTTGTCCTTATATTGCATAGCCTGATTTTTTTTGATATAATTAAAAAACAGTAAAAAAACGGAAAGAAGAATTGATAATGGCAGATAAAGAAATGCTTTTGCAGTTACGAAAAAAGGTTATGGAAAAAGAGTTTTCCCGAATGAACGAATCACAGCGCAAGGCTGTATTTTGTACAAAGGGTCCTTTGCTTATCCTTGCAGGCGCAGGCTCGGGAAAAACCACGGTGCTTGTAAACAGAATAGCAAATCTTATGGAGTTCGGTAATGCGTATGACTCCGAATATATACCATACGATCTTACAAATGACGAGATAGAAGAAATGAAAGATTACATTTCTTATGATACAGAACTCAGCGGCGAGCTGAAACAGCGCATTGCAAATTATCCCGTCAGACCGTGGAATATTCTTGCTATCACATTTACAAACAAGGCAGCCGCCGAGCTTAAAGAAAGAATTGCCGCCCGTGTACCTAACGGCGGAAGAAATATCTGGGCGGCAACCTTTCACTCGACCTGCGCAAGAATTTTAAGACAATATGCAGACAGATTAGGCTATGACAAGAATTTCACCGTATATGATACGGACGATCAGAAACGACTGATAAAGGATTGTCAAAATCAGCTTAATATAGACGATAAAATACTTTCGGTAAAAAGCATAATGTCGCAGATCTCCAAAGCTAAAGACTCTATGATCTCGCCCAAAGAGTACATAGAAACCGCAATGAAAGAAAATGACGAGAGAAAAGTAAGCATTGCAAAGGCATACTCTCTCTACCAGGAAAGATTGATTAACTCACAGGCTATGGATTTTGACGATCTTTTGTATAATACTGTCGTACTCTTTGAAGAAAACCCTGATGTACTCGACTACTATAATGAAAAGTTCCGCTATATTATGGTTGACGAGTATCAAGACACAAACAAGGTGCAGTATAAGTTTATTAGTCTGCTTGCGCAGAAGTACAGAAATATCTGCGTTGTAGGTGACGACGATCAGAGTATTTATAAGTTCAGAGGTGCAACAATAACGAATATATTGTCCTTTGAAAAGACGTATAAAGACGCAAAGGTAATAAGACTTGAGCAAAACTACCGCAGTACAAAGAATATACTTAATGCCGCAAACGGTGTAATAAGCCACAACAAGACACGAAAGGGCAAAACCTTGTGGACAGATAACTCGGAGGGCAAAAAGATAACCGTTTATACATCGGAAACAGAGCGTGACGAGGCTGAATACATAGCCCAAACTATAATGAACGGCACAGCAAAGGGCAGAAAATACAGCGATTATGCCGTACTCTACCGCATGAACGCACAGAGTAACGCAATAGAACAAATGCTTGTAAGAAACGGCATACCTCATAGGATAATAGGCGGTCACAGGTTCTATGACCGTGAACACATAAAAGATATGACATCTTATTTGCAGGTCATCAATAATCATGACGATAATATCAGATTAAGACGTATCATAAACAAGCCCAAAAGGGGAATAGGCGAAACGACCGTTGCAAAAGCCGCTGAGATAGCCGCCGCAGAGGGTATCAGTATTTATGATGTAATAAGCTGCGCAAACGAGTATGACGCACTTGCCAGAGCCGCAGGAAAGCTAATGGGCTTTGCCACTCTTATAAATAATTTTTCAAAGCTTGCCGAAGATGAGAACGTATCATTGGGCGAGATGTACAGCACTGTTGTTGAAACCATACAGTATAAAGATTTCTTGAAGAAAGAAAAAGAAGACCACGACCAGCGTTATGAAGATATATTGGAGTTGAAAACGAATATCGTTCAGTATGAAACAGAGAACGAAGACGCAAGCCTTTCGGGATTTCTGGAAGAAATTTCTCTTATATCCGATATTGATAATTATGACGAAACGTCGGACTGCGCCGTACTAATGACAATGCACAGCGCAAAGGGGCTTGAATTTCCCGTTGTATTCCTGCCGGGCTTTGAAGAGGGAATGTTCCCCGGTATGCAGTCTGTTGGAAGTCAAGAGGACCTCGAAGAAGAAAGACGTCTTGCTTATGTTGCTATTACACGAGCAAAAGAAGAGCTTATTGTGATGAAAACTCACGCAAGAATGATGTTCGGTTCTACACGGTTCAATCCGCCGTCACGCTTCATAAAGGAGATACCGCAGGAGCTTACGGAAGAAGTATTGCAGCCGTCGCTTGAAAGACGAGAAAAAGCAGCCGAACACTTTGCCGCACAGTATTCTCCGCAATCTGCTCCGACACCGAGAATAAAGGCAGATAATTCAGCCTCTTATGTGCTGCCCGGCAGAGCTGCGAAAAAGAGTGCAAGCTACAGTGTGGGCGATATAGTAGAGCATAAAGCATTCGGCAGAGGAATGGTAACGGAAACAAAGAGTATCGGCAATGATACTCTGGTAGTAGTTGCCTTCGATAAAGTCGGCACAAAAAAGCTTATGGCAAATTATGCGCCAATGAGTAAGATATAAATAACGAGGGGTACAAATTAATATGAGTAGTAAAGCAATAAAAAAGAGCCTTTCTCTTTTGTGCTGTACGCTTGCGCTTTTTTGCGGCTGCAAGGATAATGCGGTAAACACAGCGAATACGACACAGAAAGAAACGGCAGACGAGGACGACGGCAGTGTTGAATTTGTTGTAAAGGGTGTTGACCCAACAGAAAAAACAAATAAGTTCAATATGTCGATAGCAGGCGACTATATAATATACGATACTATGTATAATTATGCAAACGGTCTGTACGGCAGTGATACGTATAATTTCAAACCAATGGTAAAGAACCTGAAGCAATTCACAGAAAAATGCGAAGTAAACTATTACAATCAAGAAACGATACTTGCAGGCGACGAGCTGCCCGTATCAAGCTACCCGATGTTTGTAAGTCCGACAGAGGCAGGCGACGCTATGGTAAATATCGGGTATAATCTTGTTTCAACGTCTACCAATCATTCGCTTGACGGGGGAGAGGACGGAGTTCTTGCGCAGTATAAATATTGGCAAAAGCAGAAAGATGTTTTAATGACAGGCACATACAACAGCCAAAAAGCCCGTGACGAGGTGCGTATAAAGGAGTGCAACGGTATAACATATACAATGCTCAGTTATACATATGCTACAAACGGTATTCCCCTTCCAGAGGGTAAAGACTATCTTGTAAACGTCTGGCCTACCGATTTTGACATCAACGACCCTGCCAAAGACGATAATTATATCCGGTATAAAAAGCAGGTCAAGAAAGATATTGAGGCGGTAAGAGATAAGGTAGATTTTCTGATAGTTACCATGCACAGCGGTGTCGAGTATGCCGTTGACGAGTCTGAGTATCAGAGAGATACAGCAAAGTTTCTTGCTGATAACGGAGTTGACCTGGTTATCGGCACACACCCTCATGTAATACAGCCTGCGGAGTATATAGGCGACACGCTTGTATATTATTCTTTGGGAAATCTTCTCTGCGCCCAAATGCAGGACGAATACTACAATAAGGTTACAAGTATACTTGCAACCTTTACGGTAAATAAAACTATCGAGAATGGCGAAACAAAAATAACCTTTGATAATCTTGAACACGAGCTTTTATACAGTTACTACGACCAAGGCACATGGGGCGGATATTGTGTTGTACCTTTCAGCAATAAGGATATTAAGGACTATATGCCCGAGTATAAAGAGGTTTACGAAACATATAAGGCACAGT
The DNA here is from genome assembly GCA_017418905.1 of Clostridia bacterium. Lineage (GTDB taxonomy): Bacteria > Bacillota > Clostridia > Oscillospirales > Acutalibacteraceae > RUG592. Next base: position 4,860 of record JAFOMO010000109.1, read on the forward strand.
TCACAAAGCGTGACCCGTCCTTGTATGTTGTACCGGCGGCGGGCAGCCGCCGAGCGGCGGCACGCAATAATGCGCTTATACACAATGAAACCCGTTAATTTATTGCACGCAGTCAAAGTTCTTACTGTGCTATACTAAAGCTTAATGCTGTTTATATGGTATTGTATGCAACAATTGCGCATTGTTTCTGCCCACCCTCTGCCCACTTTTGTTTTTAAAAGTGGGCAGTAAAAAACTCAGGAATTATGCGGTTTTTCGGGCTTTCTGCCCACTTTCCCACTTTTTTTGAAAACTAATGCGATAAAAAATTGTAGTAATATTTATAAAGTATGAAGAAAAAAGTGGGCAGGCGGGCAGCCGCCGAGCGGCGGCA
>JAFOMO010000110.1 GCA_017418905.1 Clostridia bacterium
AAGTTGTGCAATTTAGGCGCAGAATAATTTGTTCTGTGTTAGGCGCAATGCCGCAGGAATACTGTCGTATTTCAAGGTATTGCAACGACACACAGGACGAATTAGACAAGCATAAATGCACAAGTTATTTCTGCACAGTTCTTTAGCACATTTTTTAATACTTCACATAATATATCAGTATAATCATAGATTATATTGATATATTTTTTTGGAGGTAACAGTGTGTTTGATATAAATACAGTATGTATTGTCGGCGGCGACAAAAGACAGATTTTCATGGGGCTTTCTATGCTTAAAGACGGTATAAACGTAATATTTTACGGTGTTGATAACTGTACTCTTGTCGATGAAGATTACAGCAGCTTAAAGCAGTCTGTACAAAACAGCGACTGCGTAATACTTCCAATGCCGCTGTCTAAAGACGGCAAGACGTTGTTTACTCCGCTTTCCGATATGGTAATACCTCTTGATTCGAGCTTTTGCGAGATAATATCTTCAAAGCCTGTATTCTGCACCAACAGCCGATTGTTAAAACGCACGGGCAATTATGAAAATTCCACCGTTTTGGATTATCTCGATCGAGAAGAGCTTGCAGTGTTCAATGCAGTTCCAACAGCCGAGGGTGCGCTTGAAATTGCAATGAGAAACTATCAAAAGACTATCAACTCAAGCAGTTGTCTTGTTGCAGGCTACGGCAGAATAGGAAAGGTATTATCAAAAATGCTCTATTCTCTCGGTGCGAATGTTACCGTGAGCGCAAGAAAGCTCAACGATCTTACGTGGATAAGGCTCAACGGCTATAATCCGATACACACAAGCGAGATAGCAAAAAGCGGTAAATACGATATTATTTTCAATACAATACCGTCAATGATATTTGACGAAGATGTACTTTCAAAAATCGCCGCCGGCTCACTGGTGATAGATTTAGCCTCAGCACCGGGCGGAGTTGATTTTGACGCCTGCGCAAAGCTGCAAATAAAGGTTATTCACGCATTGTCGCTTCCCGGAAAAGTTGCCCCCGTAACGGCGGGAGAGATCATAAAAAATACAATTTACAATATGATCAGGGAGGAATAATATTGGAACATCTAACAATAGGTTATGCAATGTGCGGCTCTTACTGCACTTTTGAAAAATCAATAAAACAGCTTGAAAAGCTTATAGAACAAGGGTACGACATACTTCCGATAATGTCTGAAAACGCATATACCACAGACACAAGATTCGGAAAATGCAAGGAGTTCAACGAGAAAATAGAGAGCATATGCAAAAGCAGGATAATTCATACCATAAAGGACGCAGAACCGATAGGACCTAAAAAAATGTGCGATCTGATAATAATTTCTCCTTGTACGGGCAACACGCTTGCAAAGCTTACAAACGGTATCACCGATACAGCAGTTACAATGGCAGTAAAATCTCATTTAAGAATACTGCGCCCCGTTCTGATAACTCTTGCAACAAATGACGCTTTAGGTGCTGCCGCAAAAAACATAGGCTATATGCTCAACAGGAAAAATATTTTCTTTGTACCGATGAAACAGGACGATCACGAAAAAAAGCCGAACTCTCTTGTTGCCGATTTCTCGCTTATACCGACAGCCGCAGAATTTGCCTTAAAGTATAAACAAATACAACCCGTATTCAATTGATATTTTGCTGTGACTTTTTCCCGATAGAGATATTCTCTCTGTCGGGAATATTTTTTCTGTATGCCGAATATATATATTATAAATAATAACAAGGACGTTTCAAAATGAAGATAAAAATATCATTTGTTGTCTTGTTTGTATTGTTGTTGACAAGCAGTCTCTGTACATCTGCCTGTGCGGAGGAAATATATAATAATACCGATACAGAAGAAATACTAACAAGACTATATCGCGATTCGGGTGCAGACGAGCTGATAAACATAATTCCCGATGACGCACGTTCATTTTTAAGTATGCTTGATATTGAAGATTTCAGACCCGACAGTACAGCGTCATTTACTTTGGATTCCGTAATAAAAGCGTTATCGTACATAATAGCCGACAATTATACAGAGCCTTTAAGAGTGCTTATCAGCATAGTAAGCATTATTATAATAAACGCTTTGTTTACATCTCTTAAATCAGGCGGCTTGAGCGTAGCTCTCGAAATAACGCTCTCAACCGTTACGGTTCTCTGTACGGTGACAATTATCTCACCGCCTGTATTGTCGTTAATATCAACTCTTACCGAAACAATAAAAACATCATCTGATTTTATGCTTATGTATATCCCTGTTATTTCGGTGCTTATCGCTTCATCGGGGAAACCGCTTAGTGCGTCTATGTATTACGGCGTTATGGTTTATTTGTGCAGCGCACTATTAAAGATAGTGTCCGTAATAGTTATACCTCTCATCAGATCGGTGACGGCTTTATCAGTAGTAGGTTCAGTATCCGACAAAGTCAGGTTTACGGGTGTAACTGAGCTTTTCAAAAAAATCCTGAGGATAACATTGACCTTTTGTATGTCGGTGTTTACAGCTTTTCTTACAATGAGATCAATAATTACAACCTCGCAGGACAGCTTATCCGACAGAGCCGTAAAATTTGCAATAAGTAACTTTGTGCCGCTTGTCGGCGGTGCTTTGAGTGACGCATATCAGACAGTGATAAGCTGTGTAAAGGTGTTAAAGTCGGGTGTCGGAGTAACCGCAATGATAGCGGTTGCCGCAATTTTTCTTCCTGCGGTACTCAGGTGCTTTATCTGGCAGACAGCCCTTTCGGCAGGAGTGGCTGTTTGCGGTATATTTGAAGACAACAGAACATCAAGCCTGTTAAGCTCTCTTGCAAATGTAGTATCGTCTGTGTGCGCAATAGAGCTTTGTACAATGGTAATGTATATTATAAGTACAACTGTAATAATTCTTTCGGGGGGCTGAAATGGAAGAGCTTAATACTTTTGTACTCAGCCTTTGTGCGTGTGTCTTTGCTGTTTCGATAGCCGAAAATCTTTTGCCCGAGGGTAATGTTAAGCGTGCGGTATACTTTGTGACTTCTCTTATTGTACTCTCCTGCTTCAGCGAACCTTTGAAAGAAATCAGAGAAAACAGCTTTGATTTCTCTGTCAGTGAGAGTACATATGAAGAAAATACAAATTGGCTCAACAGAAAGACAACAGAAATATTTGAAAGCAATGTTCGCAGTATAATTGAAAACGTGCTTGAAAGCATTGAAGTTGAACCAAAAGCAATTTATATTTATACGGATATTACAGACGATGACTGCATATTTATAGACAAGGTGAGAGTTACCGTTGACGAACGGTATAAAAACAGAACAGACGAAATATGCAGGACAATAAAAGAGGAGCTGCAGCTTGACGCAGACGTTAATGTAAGGTGAGGAATTATAAATGTTTACGGATATAAAAAGCTTTCTGAGAAATATATCTCCCGACAAGAAAAGAACAGCTTTAGTGATAATGGGTATTGCAGGTATGGTTCTGATATTCATATCAAATTATATTCAAACGTCTGATAATTCAAAGGAAGTTGAAAATACGTCTGTTCCCGAAAACTTTATCTCTGCAAAGGAATATAAGCAGCAGCTTGAAGGGGAGCTTTCAGAGATAATATCGGCAATAGAGGGAGCAGGGAATGTTAAAATAATGATAACAATGGAGTCGGGAACAGAAGATATATACGCAGTCGAAAAAAACATAACGGAACGTCACCAAAATAAAAATGATGAAGTATTAAACGACAGTGAAACCGAATATAAGGAGGGGCAGGTATATGTAGTTATCAAAAACAAAAACGGTTCTGAACAAGCGGTATTGCTAAAGCAGGTAATGCCTAAGATCAGAGGAGTGCTTGTAGTGTGCGACGGAGGAGGCGATCCCGTAATTAAAGAGAAGATAACACAGGCAGTATCGGGAGTGTTGAACATATCAAGCGGAAAGGTCTATGTCACCGATTAATTGGAGGAAATAATATGAGCTTTGGAAAAAAAGAATTGATAATGTCAGCGTTGGTTGTAACATTGGGCGCAGCGGTATATCTTAACTGGCAGTTCGGAGCAAATGCCGAAAACGCAAGAGCAGAAAACATAAGCGATGAAGAGCTGGGGCAGGCGCATTATGTAAATGCAGAGATAGCAACCACAGATTCCGTTTCGTCAAATGGGAGCAGCAAGAAAACAGACTCCGATCTGTACGAAAAAGAGAAAAATTCAAGCGAACCGCTAACAAACGAGCAGGAGTATTTTGCAAAGGTAAGACTTGAACGAAAGAAAATACAAGACGATCTTATAGACCTTGCAAAAGAGATAGTAGAGGCGGCAGATTCTTCGTCAAAGGGAAAAGAAGAGGCGGTCGCACATCTGAACGAATTGTCTGATATAATACAGCAGCAGACAAATGTTGAAAACCTTATCATTGCAAAGGGCTTTGACGATTGCGCAGTATTTATACAAAACGGAGAATGCAGCGTGGTAGTCACGGGAAAAGAGCTTAAATCAGACAGTCTTTTAGCTATTAAGGATATAGTGATAAGTCAGACGGGTATTTCCTTTGACAAGATTAGAGTGACACATATTTAAAAAAATATACTTGATATGATTTGCGGTATGATATATAATAATTATACCGCAAATTTTTTATAACCTTTTGCGGGGGAAAAAGGGGAGGTCAGATGAAAACGACAGGGGAAAAAATATCGAAGTATTTTAAATATACAGACAGGCTTTTGTGGCTGCTGATAATAGCGTTGAATACATTAAGTCTTTTGCTTATAGCAAGTATGCAGAGGGCAGGCGAGTATAATTATCTGAGAACGCAGTCGATAGCATTGTGCATAGGCATTGCAGGAGCATTTGCATTGTCAGTGATAGACTACAAATTTCTCAGAAAATTTTGGTGGCTTGCAGCGACAGCAGGTATCGGACTTATAGGGATAGTATTTATTTACGGTATAAGGGTTGAAGGCACAGACGACGTTGCGTGGATAAATGTAGGCGGCTTTTCTCTGCAGCCGTCCGAGATAGTAAAGGTCTGCTTTATAGTAACGCTGTCGGCACATCTGAGCGCACTAATGAAAAGCGGAAAGATAACAGATTTTTTCAATGTCTGCCTGTTGGCAGTACACGGAGCTGTTCCGGCGCTGCTTATACATTTTCAGGGCGATGACGGCTCTGCTCTGATATTCGTGCTGATTTTTGCCGTAATGACATTTTGCGCAGGAGTACAGCTCAGGTATTATCTGGGAGTTGCCGCTGCCGCCGCTTTGAGTATCCCATTTGTATGGACTCGTGTGCTTAACAACGATCAGAGAAACAGATTTATGGTACTGCTGAACTTAGACGAAAATGCAAAGTCGGTATACGGCTGGCAGCAGTATCAAGGCAAGCTGTCTATTGTATCGGGCGGCTATAAGGGCGAAGGACTTTTTCAAGGTAAGAGGGTAGGATATGCTATCGTACCCGAGCAGGAAAACGACTTTATCTTTACAGTTGCAGGCGAAGAGCTGGGCTTTATAGGCTGTTGTATTATCTTGCTGTTGTTTTTGGTGCTTGTGCTCAGAATATTCTACAAGTCGGCAAATGCAAGAGATGAATTTGGGCAAAACCTGTGTATAGGTGTATTTGCTTTGATATTATCACAGGTATCGGTAAATTTAGGAATGGTTCTGGGCTTTTTGCCCGTAGTCGGTGTGACGCTGCCGTTTTTCAGCGCAGGCGGAACATCGCTTATGGTATTGATGTTCTGTATGGGAATAGTACAGAGCGTACATTATTACAGCAGTGACGAAAGACTTATCATAAAACCACATAATGACGACTAAGGCGACTAAAAAATCAGACACAGTTTGAAATCTGTGCCTGATTTTTTTGTTGAGAGTGGAAAGCTGAAAGCGGAAAGTTGAAAGTGGAATTATTTTGGAGTTTTGAGAGTTAAGAGTTAAAGAATCTTATTTGATAACCCAATGTTCGACATTCCCTAAGAACAATTATTTATAATTTACTCTTGATAAAAACATAGGATTCAAGCCATTTTCTTCAAGAGTAAACACTTTATTTTATACTTTACTCTTGATACAAATATACAGTTTTGAGAGTTAATAGTTAAAGAATCTTATTTGATAAACCAATGTTCAACATTCCCTAAGAACAATTATTTATAATTTACTCTTGATAAAAACATAGGATTCAAGCCATTTTCTTCAAGAGTAAACACT
>JAFOMO010000111.1 GCA_017418905.1 Clostridia bacterium
AAAAGTGGTACCGCGGAGTGTAATTATATAGTCTTCGTCTTTTTGAATAAAGACGAAGGCTTTTTTACGTTTATCTGCATACCGCAAAAACTCTTTAAGTGATTTTTATATTGATTAAGGAGAAATATCATGAAAAACTACAACCGATACAGAAGACAGTATTTTAATCCTCCCGTGTGCGAGTATAAGTGGGTCAAAAAGGAATATGTGGAGAAAGCCCCCACTTGGTGCTCGGTCGATCTGCGTGACGGAAATCAGTCGCTTATCATACCTATGAGCATTGACGAAAAACTCAGATTTTTCGATCTGCTCGTAAAGATAGGCTTTAAAGAAATCGAGGTAGGCTTTCCTGCCGCAAGCGAAACGGAGTACAATTTTCTGCGCAGACTTATTGACGAGAACCGTATTCCCGATGATGTTACCGTACAAGTGCTCACACAGGCAAGAGAGCATATTATTCTCAAAACCTTTGAGTCACTCAAGGGCTGCAAAAATGCAATAGTACATTTCTACAATTCCACTTCTTATGCACAGCGTGAGCAGGTGTTCAAGAAGTCTAAAGAAGAGATAAAAGAAATTGCCGTCAACGGCGCAAAGCTTATCAAAAGACTTCAGCAGGAGCAGGGTACAGATTTCCGAGTTGAGTATTCGCCCGAATCGTTTACAGGCACAGAACCCGAGTACGCTCTCGAGGTGTGCAACGCAGTGCTTGACGTATTACAGCCGACTCCCGACAAAAAGGCTATTATCAATTTGCCCGTAACGGTTGAACATTCTCTTCCGCATATTTACGCAAATCAGATAGAGTATATGTCCGACAGATTAAAGTACAGAGACGCAATAGAGCTTTCGCTTCATCCGCATAACGACAGAGGGTGCGGAGTTGCCGATACCGAACTTGGACTCCTCGCAGGCGCAGACAGAGTAGAGGGTACGCTTTTCGGAAACGGCGAGAGAACAGGCAATGTCGATATTGTAACTCTCGGTATGAATATGTTCTCGCAGGGAGTTGACCCTCAGCTTGATTTTTCCGATATTCCGTCAATATGCGAGCTGTATGAGGATGTTACCCGTATGAAGGTATATGAGCGTTCACCGTATGCAGGCGCACTTGTGTTTGCGGCTTTCTCGGGATCACATCAGGACGCTATCGCAAAGGGTAAAAAGTGGCACGAGGAGCATAATCTCGATACATGGACTATACCTTATCTGCCGATAGACCCCTCGGATGTCGGAAGAGAGTATCAGACAGACGTTATTCGTATAAACTCACAGTCGGGTAAGGGAGGGGTAGGTTATCTGCTTGAATCAAATTACGGTTATGTACTGCCGAAGCCGTTCAGCGAGAAGGTAAGCTATTTTATCAAGAATGTGTCGGACGTAAACCACAAGGAAATGCTCCCGAATGAGGTGTATGACGAGTTTGTAAAGGAGTTTGTAAATATCAGAGAGCCTTTGCATTTGAAGGATATTGTATTCAGTAAGGTAAGCGGCGGTACGAGAATGCACGTTTCAATGGTAGTAACACTTCACGGCGAAGAATATGCAATTGAGGCTGAGGGTTCGGGCAGACTGAGTGCCGTAAGCCGTGCTTTGAGAAAGAATATGAATATTGATATTTCGGATCTTTCATATACGGAACACGCACTTGAAAGAGGTTCGGACTCAAAAGCCGTAACTTATGTAAGCATTACCGACAAAGACGGCAATGTTGAATGGGGCGTGGGAGTTCATGACGATATTATTTATTCGTCGGTTGACGCTTTGTTCAGCGCAATAAACAGA
>JAFOMO010000112.1 GCA_017418905.1 Clostridia bacterium
ATCTGCCACTTGAACAGCCTCACAGCAAACGAGGCAAAAATAAAAACGGTCATAAGCGAGCAAATAGCCGCTCTTACGGCATTAGAACCGAGTGTAACTTCTTTTTTCTTCATAAAAAATCTCAACTCTTAACACTTAACTATCAACTTTCAAAACTTAGAAGTTGAATTACTCAATAAAGTAATCACAACAATCATTGCACATTGCACATTGCACACTGCACATTTATCTTAACTCTCAAAACTCCACACTCCACACTCAAAAATCAGGCTCGTTTCGCCCTTCTACGGCTTACCGCACTTCTCTGAGAGTGAGGAACACGCTTTCTTTTTTTGACTTTGGCTTTTCGTTTATCCGTGCGGTATGTTTTCGATACGCACATAGTAAGTACATATATGATAGGAGTAACAGCCCAGGTATACACCATTCTTGGAAGATAGTGTGTAATATATGCGTTCAAAGGGTTCGGGTATGGCTTGATAAAGTAAAAAATGAAAAATTTAAGCGATATTACCGCAATGGCGGCAGCCGCACTGTAAATCAGTACAAGATAAATATTATTCTTTATATACTTATTGTTCCACGCAGAAACGCAGTAGCATATTCCGCCTAAAAGAATAGACGTAAGCCCCATAACTCCGCCTGTGCCGACGTCGATCACCAAGCCGCAGAATACACCGAAAAAAAGCGAAAAATACGGCAGCTCAAATGCCGCCGCCGAAACTGCCGCCGACACAAGCAATAAAGGCTTTGCCAACGCTATTTCGGGTATCAGATAGGGCGTACCCTCTATTATATAAAGTATAAATATTTCCAGTGCGTATAACGCATATCTGAAGTATCTTCGTTTTATATAAAACACCCCCGGATTCAATTCGCAATTAATGCTTACAAAATTTTTTGAATAGCATTAACCATTAGTATAACAATCCGCAATTCGCAATGCGAATTGAATTGAGCAAAGCTCAATTAGCAATTGCACTCACCACTCCCTGTCCTTCAAAGGACGTAATAACTACAACGTCCGAAACGGACTTTAAGTCCTCGTAAGGCTTTAGTACCGCAAAGGGTGTTGTGTCGTATGGGTCGTTGTCAAGACGCAGTACCTTTCCGATAACGATATTCGGCGGATATACTCCCCCGACACCCGTAGTAAGTACAATATCGTTTTCTTGTATCTTGTTGTCTGCCGATATTATGGTGAGAGTGAGCAAGCCCTCGTCACTGAATGACGAATTGCCCGTTGCAATTCCGCTGTCACTCGATTTTTTGTCCATAGCCCCGACTTTAGCCTCCGGAGACAGCAGAGTTGTTACTCTGCTTGTTGTCAATTGTACGTCGCTTATCCAGCCTACAAGACCGTTTTCGGTAATTACGGGATCATTTATTTTAACATCGTTACGGCTGCCCTTGTTTATGGTAAAGCCGTAATAATCATCATTCGGATCACGTCTTATTACCTCTGCGACTTCTATCTTGTAGTCGGGGTTGTCGTCTTTTATACCGTAGTATTTGCGCAGTATTTCGTTTTCTTTCTTTATATCGTCATAATCTATAACCTGATTAATAAGCTCGTTTACTTCTTTTTTTAGCTCGCTGTTTTCTTTGAGAAGCTCTTCTTTTGTTTTTTCTGCGTCTTGCCCGTATTCTGACAAAATAGATGCGCTCGTCTGCTGAAACGGCGAAGCAATAAATGTATATACGTCTGTAAAGAAATTCTTGTTCAATGCGGCTGATACCGCAGAAACAACAAGCAGTACAATTAATGTTGTAGTAAGTACCTTTTTAACATTGCCTGTTTCTTTCATATAAAAACTCCGTTATTCGTAGTTTCCGAAATAATCCTTGTCATCGGGCATTTCAAGCCTTTTGCCCGTACCGAGTACAACGCAGTCAAGCGGATTTTCCGCAACGTATACGGGAACATTCGCCTCCTGCGACATAAGCTTGTCAAGACCTCTGATGAGTGCGCCGCCGCCCGTGAGAGTAATGCCGTTGTCTAAAATATCGGCGCAAAGCTCGGGCGGAGTAAGCTCCAGCGTCTGGCACACTGCGTCTATAATAGCCGCAAATGAGTCTGCGAGAGCGTCTCTTATCTCGGCAGGTGTTATAGTAATGTCAAGCGGCATTCCGTCTGCAAGATTTCTGCCTCTTATTTCCATTCCCTGCTCATTTTCGTAGGGGTATGCAGAGCCTATAAGTATCTTTATATCCTCTGCGGTGCGCTCGCCTATGACAAGATTATGAGTTTTTTTGATGTATGCTATTATTGCCTCGTCAAATTTATCGCCTGCAACTCTTACCGAGCAAGAGTGTACTATATCGCCGTAGCTTATCACGGCTACCTCGGAAGTGCCGCCGCCTATATCGACTACCATAGACCCGACAGGCTCAAATACTGGCAGCCCTGCGCCGAGTGCTGCTGCCATAGGTTCTTCCATAAGCTCAATATTTCGTCCGCCTGCCTGCTCTGCTGCGTCCTCAACGGCTCTGCGCTCTACCTCTGTTACACCCGAGGGCAGGGCTATTACTATTTTCGGGTGACTGAAAAGCCCTGAACGAGTTGTCTGTTTAATATACTTTTCAAGCATTGTCGCAGTAATGTCAAAATCTGCTATAACACCGTCTTTCAGCGGACGCACCGCAACTATCGAACCGGGCGTTCTGCCGAGCATTTCTTTAGCCTGCGTGCCGACTGCAAGAACATCGTCTGTTCTTGTGTCAACGGCTACAACGGACGGTTCTCTCATAACAACGCCCTTGCCCTTTATATATACAAGCGTATTGGCTGTACCTAAGTCTATGCCTATATCTCTTGAAAACATTCACATATCTTTCCTTTCCCTGTATTTCTATCATTCCGTATAAACAGCGGTTACATTTTGTTTTTAAATAATTACATATATGTTTTAATTATAAACTAAAACCGACTTTTGTACAAGTAGTGTAACAAAAAAATTAAAATTATTTTATGTAAATAAAGTGATTTTCAAAAATTTGAAAAAAGTATAAGTTATTTTACTTTATACCTCAGTTATTAAGGACAAAATGCCTATTGCAAATTTTATGTTATAATGTTATAATCAAAACGATTATGTGTATAAACTCAAAGAAAAAGAAAGAAGTGATGAAAAACGATGAGCAGATTCGTTAAGGATTTCAAAAAGTTTCTGAATTACACGGTATTTTCGTCTAAAGCCGAATTGAAATCCGAGGTTGCCGACTCGTTTCTGAGTTGGTTGTGGTGGATATTGGATCCTCTGCTTTATATGCTCGTTTACCTGTTTATCGCAGTTGTTGTATTTAACAGCAAAGTGCCGTATTTTCCTGTATTTGTATTTGTAGGTCTTAATACATGGTCATTCTTTTCAAAGACGCTCAAATCGAGTGTAAAGCTTGTTTCGGCTAAGAAAATGATAGTAACTAAGGTATATGTTCCGAAATATATGTTTGTGTTCGAGAAAATGGGTGTTTACGGCTTTAAAATGCTTGTATCGAACGCTCTTGTCGTTATAACAATGATAGCGTATAAAGTGCCGGTGACCTGGAGAGTAGTATGGATAATACCGATCACTCTTGTATTGTGCGTTGTTACATTTGGTTTGAGTACGATCGTTATGCACTTCGGCGTTTTTGTTGAGGATCTGCTCAACGTAATTACAGTTGTACTTCAAATGGGATTTTATCTTTCCGGTATATTTTATTCTATCGAGCCTATCGGAGAAGTTGTTCCGGGCAGAGTTCCTGTGCCGTATGACAACCTGCTTGTAAAGCTCAATCCTATGGCACTGATCATTACCGACCTCAGAAGAGTTACGCTTTACGGTCAGGATCCCCATTGGGTAATGCTTTGTATATGGTTCTTTGCAGGTCTTGTTGTTTCTATTATCGGAGTTAAGATGATCTATAAGTTCGAGAACAGTTATGTAAAGGTGATTTGATATGTCAGAGTCAACAGAATATGCTATTTCCGTATCTGATGTAAAAATCAGATACAGAATATTTAAAAAGGTATCGCTTCTTAAAACGATACTTGCTCCCCATAAGTATAAAAAAACAGAGCTGTTCGAGGCTGTTAAGGGAGTTACTTTTGAAGTTCCGAAAGGTCAGATATTGGGTGTTGTCGGCAAAAACGGCAGCGGCAAATCTACTCTTCTGAAAGCTATTGCGGGCATTTTCGCACCTGATGAGGGTACTATCGACCTTCACGGTCACACTATCTCTCTTTTGTCTATCGGTGTCGGCTTTCAGAATAAGCTCAGCGGCAGAGAGAATATTTATCTTTCGGGTATGCTATTGGGCTTTACAAAGGAGCAGATAGACGAAAAGCTTGACGAGATCATAGAGTTCTCGGAGCTTGGCGACTTTATAGACAAGCCCGTTAAGACGTATTCAAGCGGTATGTACTCAAAGCTTGCGTTCTCTATTACCGCTATTCTCGAAACGGAGATAATGCTTATTGACGAGGTATTATCCGTAGGCGACGCAAAGTTCAAAAAGAAAAGCTATGAGAAAATGAAAAGCCTTATCAACAACGAAGACAGAACAGTTGTTATTGTTTCTCATAACTCGGATACTCTGAGAAAGCTGTGCGATAATATTTTGTGGCTGCATGACGGTGAGATCAAAATGCAGGGCACTTGTGAAGAGATACTTCCGATTTATGAGAAGTTTATGTCTTAATAGTTTAATTAAAAGTTGAAAGTGGAAAGTGGAAATTGGAAATGCGCAGTCATACATAATTTGACCAATAGTTTATTGCATGCGAACATACTTCCGACTTTGTTATACTAATGGTTAATGTTATTCATATAGTATTGCAGGCAACAATTCCACTTTCCACTTTTAAAATAGTTCCATTTTCAATTTTACATTAAATCCGACAGGGGGAGAGTATAATTGGCAAAGAAGAATAAAAAGAAAAATTCTGCCAACAAAGCCGCTAAACAGGCTGTTGAGGTCAAAGAAGAAGTAAAACAGTCTGCCGAAAAAGCCGAAGTGACTGAGCAAAAGTCTTATAATACCTCAAAAATGAGCAGTGAAGAGCTTCAGGCTATGCGTGAGCAGATAAAAGCAGAATTAAAGGCAGAAATGCTTGCCGAGAAAGATTCGGACAAGATAGAAGATAATGCCGAAGTTTCTGCTGATGATACAAAAATAGAAGTAAAAGAAGATACAAAAGAGAAAACAAAAGAAGAAGTAAAAGAAGATACTAAGAAAAAAGACGAGAAGAAAGCCGAAAAGAAAGAGACTTCCGTTCAGAAGAAGGCAAGAAAGCTGCCGACAATAAAAGAGCGTGAGCAGAGCAAAACGAGATTATTCTTGATTTTGTCTTTTTTGGTGCCGTTCATCATTATGGGTGTAATGTTTGCAAAAGCCGGCATTTATCCGTTTGGTGAAAGACAGGCTATGTATTCAGACTGTAAGCAGCAGTATCTGCCCTTTTTGAAGGAGTTTCAGCGCAAGCTGAAAAGCGGCGATTCACTGCTTTATAGCTGGAGAAACGGCTTAGGCACAAACTTTATTGCAATGATAGGCTATTATATCGCAAGTCCGCTAAACTGGCTTACGCTGTTTGTACCCGTAAAGTATGTGCGTGAGGCTATGGCTGTGTTTATGATGGCAAAAATCGGCTGCGCAAGCCTGTTTACGGCTATATTCTTAAAGTATGTTTACAAGAGAAACGATCTCTCTCTTGTTGCTTTCGGCTGTTGTTATGCGTTCTGCGATTTCTTTATGGGCTATTACTGGAATGTTATCTGGCTTGACAGCGTTGCGCTTCTTCCGCTTATCGCTTTGGGTGCATATCGTGTTGTAAGAGAGGGTAAATTCAAGCTCTATGTTATCTCGCTTGCAATTGCGTTCTTGTCAAGCTATTATATAGGCTATATGATATGCGTGTTCGTGCTGATCTGGTTCGTTGTTCTGAGCATTGCAGAAAAAACCGATTTTGACAAGCTTGTGCACGACTTTATCAAAATGGGCATTTATTCTGTGATCGGCTTGATGTTGACTATGCCAATATCGCTTACATCTTACATTCAGCTTCAGAATACCGTTGGTACAGACGATAAATTCCCGAAAAAGGTAGAGTTCTACAACAACTTTATGGAAATGATCGCAAACCTTATGTCTTTCCATAAAACTACCACAATGGAGGGTCTGCCGAATGTGGGAACAGGCGTTGTTTGTATTCTTCTGCTTGTAATATTCGTGCGTTCAAAGAATATCGAGAAAAGAGAGAAGATAACTTATCTTTCTTTGCTCGGATTTATGTTTGTAAGCCTTAACGTAAATGTGCTTGATTTTATCTGGCACGGTTTCCACTTCCCGAATCTTATTCCTTACAGATTTGCATTTATTTTCAGCTTTGTATTTGTAATTATTGCTTACAAGGCATTCAGCGCATTCTCAGAGCTTGATAAAAAGGATATTATAGGAATGTGCATACTCACAATTATTATGGTATGTATAAGTGTGTTCTATCTCGACAGCAAGGCTGTTATCGGCAGTCTTATCGTTGCAGCGTCGTATATCCTTATGATGACGTTCTATGAGTTCAAGCTCATAGACAAGCGTATTCTTACAATACTTGCAAGTGTACTTATTATTGTAGAAATGTGTATTGAATGCAGTGTAGGTGTATCAACAGTAGGTACTACAAGTCATAATAATTATCCCGATAAGGAAGAATCTGTCGCAGAGCTTGTAAAGTATGCCGAAGAGCAGAACGGAAATGAATTTTTCCGTATAGATCAGACTAACTATTCCACCAAGAATGACGGTATGATATACGGCTACAACGGTGTTGGACAGTTCTCTTCAACATCATACAAAAACTTAATTACATTTACAAGCCGTTTCGGAATGGTTTCAAAGCGAAGCAGTTACCAGTATCTGCTTACTTCTCCCGTAACGTCTATGTATATGGGTATTAAGTATGTAATAAGCCGTGACAATTACATCGGCGGCGAGCGAGCCTTGACAGAGGTGAAAGAGTCATCGGACGGCAATGTTAAGATGTATCTCAACGAATATAATCTGCCCATTGCATATATGGCAGATAATGCGTCTAAGAATATAAATATGGAAAATGACAACGTATTCCTTACTCAGAACGAAGTATTCAAGGGTACAACGGGAGTGAACAAGGATGTATATACCTTATTGAAGCCCGATTCTTTCGATTGCCTTAATATGGAGCATAAGGAAGACAGCGAGGGGATGTATTCATACAGCTATACCTCGGGCAACAACAGCGGTGAAATAAACGTGACATATGTTGCACAGAAAGACGGCAGCTATTATGCGTGGGCTAATGTAAAGTCAAGCAAGAAGATCGAAGTAAAGGGTTCGATCAGACACACATACGACATTGAATCTCAGAGATATATTTTCCCTGTCGGATATTATCACAAGGGCGATAGATTTACCTTGCACGTTGAGTCAACTACAAGCGGCAAAAACATTATCGGAGCTGCATACCTGGATAATGAGGTGCTTGACGAAGGCTATGCACAGCTTAATGACGAGGGCTTGAAGGTAACTCGTTATACAAGCAGTGTTATAGAGGGTACGATAGACGTACAAAAAGACGGCGTAATGCTTACATCTATTCCGTATGAAAGAGGCTGGAAGCTCTTTATTGACGGAGAAAAGGTTGACACAGAAGAATCAATGGAGGCATTCCTTTCTGCTGATGTGAAAAAGGGTAAGCATAATGTAAAGCTTGTATATTCTCCTCAGGGCTTTAAAGCAGGTGTGTTCTTCTCTGTAATAGCAATTCTTCTGTTTGCCGCACTCTGCTTCAACGAAAGACTTAAAATGCAGGGTAAAAAGAGCTTTGAGTGGGCGTAGCAGCCGTGCGCCTGCACGCAATCAGGCGTTCACCTGCACGCAATCAGGCGTGCGCCTGAACGCAATAACGCGCTTATACACAATAATACCTATACTTTATTGCACGCGGTCAAAGTATCGGTTTGTAAGTCGAAATAAAAGTTTTTGTGTCGCTTTTTGAATTAGCAATTCAGACCGTGCAAAAACCAACAAATAAGTTTTCGCTCAAGCCTTTTTCAAAAGGCTTGCAGGGGTGTGGGGACAGCGTCCCCACAAATCGCCGCAGGCGCACTCCAGCCCTTTTAGGGGTGAATTTCAAAAACAGTCTAAATGACTGTTTTTGAAAGAGGGGCATTTTGCGTGACCATGCCCCTAAGTATGATTTTGAGCCAAAGTTGCCCCGCCGCTCCAAGGCGGCGCAATAAGGTTTGACGTAAAAGAACACTGCTTTTTGCACAGTCTGAATTCGCGCTTATACACAATAAAACCTATACTTTATCTTACGCAGTCAAAGTATCGGTTTGTAAGTCGAAATAAAAGTTTTTGCGTCGCTTTTTTCAAAAAGCGACCGTGTTTTAAGGGCGGTTAACAAACATTCTCAAAGAAAAGTCTCCCCTTCAGGGGAGATGCCGAGCGAAGCGAGGCAGAGGGGTATCCAAAGGAGAAGGAGCAATGGATCTTATTTCAATAGTAGTGCCGTGTTACAATGAGCAGGAGGCACTGCCTGCATTTTATAAAGAGATAGTAAAAACAGCAAAGCAGATGAATGACGTTAGGTTTGAGTTTATCTTTGTAGATGACGGCTCAAAGGATAAAACTCTGCCAATGCTTAAATTTCTCCACAAAAAAGATTCGAGGGTAAGATACATCTCCTTTTCGAGAAATTTCGGCAAAGAGGCAGGAATGCTTGCAGGACTTCAAGCTGCAAAGGGAGATTATATAGCGGTTATGGACGCTGATCTTCAGGATCCGCCCTCACTGCTGCCCGAAATGTACGAAACAGTCAAAAGCGGTGAATATGACTGCGCCGCAACAAGACGCACCACACGAGAGGGAGAACCGCCAATACGCTCGTTTTTTGCAAAGATGTTTTACAAAATAATCAACAAAATGAGCGATGCAGATATTGTTGACGGCGCAAGAGATTTCAGACTTATGCGCAGAAAAATGGTTGACGCTATTCTGTCTATGAGCGAATACAATAGATTTTCAAAGGGCATATTCGGTTGGGTAGGCTTTAAAACAAAGTGGTTTGAATATGTCAATGCCGAAAGAGTTGCAGGGCAGACGAAGTGGTCATTCTGGAAGCTGTTCAAATACTCTATGGAGGGTATTATGGCTTTCTCAACAACTCCGCTTTATGTGTCGTCTATTATGGGATTTATAATATGTCTGTTTGCCTTTATAATGGCGTGCTTTTACCTTATAAAAACTCTTGCTTTCGGTGACCCCACAACGGGCTTTCCGTCGCTTGTGTGTATAATGCTTTTCTTAGGCGGAATACAGCTTATCGGCATAGGCGTTGTAGGTATGTATCTGTCAAAAACATACCTTGAAACAAAAAACAGACCGATATATATTATAAAAGAAACCGAAACAGAAAAATAACAAAAAACGCTTTTCTTCACAACGGAGAAAAGCGTTTTTTCTTAAGGGACTGTGCAGAACAAATTATCCTAAGCATAAATTTAAAAGTTATTTCTTCACAGTTCCTAAGTGCTCAATAAAGTAAATTTATTTTTATAAAATAAGATAATTCCTTCATTCTGCATTTTGCTCAGTTCATTTGACAATGCGCTTCTGTCAACACACAGATATTCTGCCAGCTGTTGACGTGAGTAGGGAATATAGAAGGAGCTTGAATTGTTTCTGATAGATTCATACGAAAGATAGGCGATTATCTTGTCACGCAGCTTTCTTTGAGAGATATGCGTAAGCTTCTCAGTCAAGAAAATACTTTTGTCGCATAGCGTTTTAATTACATTTTTGATAAGCCTTTCCTGCAAGGCATGCTTTTCGGAAAAAGGCTTATAAATATTATCGGTTGGTATTATCAGAAGTGTACACCCTTTACTTGTAACAGCCTTCATATCGGATTTTTTTTGTGATGAAAAAGCATAGACCATACCAAAGCTTTGACCTTTTTCTATTTTTGTAAGAATATCGCTGTTGCCCCATATATCCTCACGAATAAAAAATATATCGCCTTCCAGTATCAGATATACTGCTGTGACCGTGTCTCCGTATGAGTATATAGTTTCTTCGCTTTTATAGCTCTTGATTTTACACTTCAATGTATTGTATATAAATTCTATGTCATTACTGCCGATACCTGCAAATAAGCTTGATTTTTTTATTACATCTAAATATTTATCACTTAGCATAAACTTTCTCCGATTTTTTTAATTTGGTTGTAATAACAACCGATTTTTCACTTTTATTATAGTATAATATTAATAATTCGTCAAGCAAATTGATAAATTTGATTATTTTTGAGTACGAGAAATATTCACATAAAAGCAACCCTTCAAAACTATTTAGCGCAAAGAATAAGCCCCTGCCGGTTTGGTAGGGGCTTATTCTTTGCAATGGTTGAATCAATGTGCAGTGTGCAGTGTGCAATGTGCAGTGTGCAGTGTGCAATGTGCAAAAACTCAAATTTGTTTTTTATAGTATTGTAATAATTACAAGTGCTTTGTGACGTAGGGTTTTTGCACAGTCTGCATTGCAAATTGTTAATTGTTTATGACGATGAGTACTTTAGAAATTCGTCTGTCCTCAATATCCGTTACGGTGAGGGTGATATGACCTATGTTTACTACGGGACGTTCTCCCGACTGAGGTATTCTGCCTAAGTTTTCAAGTATAAAGGCTGCAAGCGTATCGCAGTCCTCAGGGGCGTTCAGCGATTCGCCTAACAGCTCTTCAACGTCTTCAATAGGCGTCAAGCCGTCAACAGCGAATGTATTACTGCCTATTTTCTCAATTGTTTCGTCCTCGTCGTCAAATTCGTCCTGAATATTTCCGAGTATTGCCTCAACAAGATCTTCAAGAGTGATAACTCCCTCTGTGCCGCCGTATTCGTCAACAACAACTGCCATTTGTACCTTTTTGTCGGTCATAAGAGAGAAAAGAGTTTCGCATTTCTTGCTCTTTGGTACAAAAGGTACTGTTCTGATAATATCGGTCAAACAAAATTTATCTCCCGTATCTCCGCAAACAAATCTGAGCAGATCTTTAACATAGAGCACGCCTATTATATTGTCAATATCTTCGTGATATACGGGTATGCGTGAGTACCCCGTATCAATAGCAAGCTTTACTGTTTCGTCAAGTGCTGCAGTATCTTCAAGGGAAGTAAGGTCTATTCTGTGAGTCATAATATCTCCGACTTCACGATCGGAAAAATCAAGTATATTCTCTATGCGGTGACGCTCGTGTTCTTCTATATTCCCGTTTTCTTCGCCTGCGTCTATTACGCTGAGAATGGTTTCTTCTGTTACGTCTTTTCTTTTAAGCCCCCAAAGGTCTGAGAAAAGCTTTTTGTGTTTTTTCTTATCTTTTTTTTCCGAATTGTCATCGGACATTATCAAACACTCCTCAAAATTCATATAGAATATATATACTATTAATTTGCTCATTTGTCAAGTGGTTTTTGCGTCTGTAATTGACAAAATATTCCTATTTCTGTATAATAATAATAAAATAACACACATAAGGCGGTAATAATCTATGAATGGTGAGTCTAAAAAAAATCTATTGCTGCATATTCTCGATATACTGCAAAAATACAGTGATGAAGATCACAGGCTTAGTCAAAAGAATATTATAGAAAGGCTTGAAAAGGAATATGATACAGAGGTTGAAAGAAAGGGTATAAGGCCAAACATAGAAAAATTGATAAACGCAGGATACAGCATAGAATACGATGAAAAAATTCGTCATACCAAAGGTGAAGAAAATGCTGTCTGGACAAATTTTTATCTTTGCCGTGATTTTACCGATTCCGAGCTGCGTTTTCTTATAGACAGTCTTTTGTGTTTCAGTCATTTGCCGAACAGCCAATGCAGAGAGCTTATAGAAAAGCTTGAAGGGCTGTCAAGCGTTTATTTCAAGTCAAAAATGAAGCACACAAGCGTATTTAATGATGACAGCGGCGGCAACAAGGAGCTGTTTTATACAATAGAAATACTCGCAGAGGCTATATCAAAAGCACGCAAGGTGACCTTTAACTACGGAGAATACGGCGCAGATAAAAAAATGCACTGCCGCACTCAAAAGGACGGCAGCGACAGAACTTATCTGATAAATCCTTATCAAATGGTAATAAAAGAGGGCAGATATTATCTGATATGCAATAAGGATAATTTCGACACACCCGCAAATTACAGGGTTGACCGCATTATGAATATTAAACTGACCAACGAGCCGGTCAAACCAATAACAGAGCTTAAAGGTAGAAACGGGGAAGCGTTTGATCTGACAAGGTATATCAAAGAGCATGCTTATATGTTTTCGGAAGAGATCACACCCTGTTCGATAAGAATAATCAAAAAACGCATAAGCGATGTGATAGATGTTTTCGGTACGAATATAAGCATTATACAGGAAAACGAAAATGACGTTGTTATCAATCTTTACACAGATAAAATGGCTATTCTGAAATTTGTAAAATCTTATGCTCCGCAGGCTGTAATTCTCGATCCGCCGTCACTTGTGCAGGAGATGAAAGAGATACTCGAAACTTCTTTAAAGGATTATAACGAGGGCTGATCCTCTTGCAGTATCATAAGTGCTTTTTTATACTTTTCCAGGCGATTAAGGGCTTTTTCGTCTATGGTATCAAGCCGTGTAATATCGCTGTTGTGTTTGAGATCCGCAAGCTTTACCTTTAAGGCAAGCGGATCTTTCTTTATTGCCTTTACATAGTCAAGGTACGGCACAGCATCGTCATGCGTCAAGAGTGCAACAGCGTTTATTATTTCTTTGGGGAATAACAGCGAGAGCTGTTCAAGCGTTGTGTCGGTATCTTCTACTACGTCATGCAGAAGGGCGATACACGTTGTATATTCATCGTCCATTTGTTCAGCCAGATGAAACGGGTGAAAAACATAAGGCATACCGTTTTTGTCGGTTTGTTCTTTGTGAGCTTCAAAGCAAAGCTTTAATGCTTTTTTTGTCAAGTCTGTATAGATCATAATATCACCTCACGATTATTATACCACTAAAAAGAGAAAAGGGCAAATATAATTGAATACGATAGGTGAGAGGACAATAAGGAACTGTGCAGGAATAAGTTGTGCAATTTAGGTGCAGAATAATTTGTTCTGTGTTAGGCGCAATGCCGCAGGAATACTGTCGTATTTCAAGGTATTGCAACGACACACAGGACGAATTAGACAAGCATAAATGCACAAGTTATTTCTTCACAGTTCCTTAGTTAATCTTTCTGTAAAGGTATATAAAAAATTACCTGACGCTACATAGTCATCTATGATCAATACTTTATTATTCTCATATTCTTTTATAGAATTTTGTATATAAACACACCATTTTCTGGTCTGGATCAATAAATGACTGTTATTTTTTTCTAATTTTTTCTTAACAGTTGTAATATTAGGCTGCGCTGCAGATAATAAAAAACCTGTAATTATAGGGACTTCTATTTGAAGTTCGTCCATTATTAACTGAGCAATAATACGCCTTTACACCGAAAAATGTACCAATTATACCGGCACATATACTAATAATAGTTACTATATCCATTGCATTTATCATTGCTTTTAAATCTCATCTCATTAATTACATATTGTTGATAATATATTAAAAACAACCCCAAACATCTATCCGTTTGTATAAATAATAAATATCAAAACAGGTGTGTCATATAATCTGTTCGACCGTCTAATATTCTTATTATTTCTATATAGTCAGAATGTATTTGGTAAAATACGATTTGTTTATTAATAATAATATATCTGTAATCTGATTCGATGTCTATCTTATCGGATAGTTTCATACCAATCTCGGGATTTTCTTTTAAATGAGATATTTTCTTTAAAAGTGTTGTTTTTAGCTTGTGCGCAGCAGCAGGGTTATTAAGTTGATTTTCGATATAATCCGTAGTGTTTTCAATATCTTCAATTGATTTACGACTGTAAAGCAGTTTCATATTTCTACACCTAAACGGTTATAAACCTCACGTTCATCAAGTAATTCACCTGAATTTTTGCCTGCTTCCAACTCATTTATCAGTATTTGAGTTGAGTGGGCTTTTATTAATTCGGCATTATCGGCAGTTATAGGAAAAGGAAAGCCGCCTGCATTAATAGATTGTTGTATGAAAATATTAATAGCCTGCGTTAAAGTAAGACCGTTTTGTGAATAAATATTCTCGATTTTTTGTTTAATTTCCGGATTTATCTTGAAACGAATTGTTTCTGTTTTAGGCATTGATGCGATATTTCCCATAATAGCACCTCCCTTTAAACTAATTGTATAGTATATTATTATGTTTGTCAAGAATTTTTGCTGTAATTTTAAAGAAACAAGCTGCCAAAAAGTCGACAGCTTGTTAATGGTGCGGGTGACAGGACTTGAACCTGCACGGTGTTGCCGCAAGAACCTAAATCTTGTGCGTCTGCCAATTCCGCCACACCCGCATACTTATTAAAATGTAAAATTGAAAATTTGTCTGTTGTTACAAACTAAGTATAATTATAACATTTTGGTGAAAAAAGTCAATAGTTAAAGACGAAAATATTTTTTTATTATATTTAATAATTTGCGTGGTGTGAGTATTTACATTTTTATCAATAAATGTTATACTAAAAGCGGAAAGTATTTTGATTATTTCAATTAATATTGATAAGAAAGAGAGTGAGTCGTGTCATGAACATAGATGCAGCCGGGCAGACAAGTAAAAACGGGGAATTATACGAGAACTTTGTAAATACTGCCCGTGAAAAAAAGTTGTTTGAGTTTACACTTGCCGATCATACCTTTGTCTGCGAAGAATACGAAATGGAGGGCTTGAAGCTTTGGCGTGTTTTTGCAGATCGGAATGATATTGTGCCGTTCAAGATCTTCCTGACCTTTGACGATCTTTTGACTGAGGATATGTTTGAGGGGTCTACATTCAGTGAAAGATTTCCTGAGTTGACTATCAATTACGACTGCGCACCAATGCCAAAAACCGATAAACCCAAAAAAGAACACGAAAAACCCGAAGAGAATTAAGAGTTTGGAGTGTGTAGTTTTGAGAGTTAAGAGTTGAGATCCTCAAAATGTGCATTTGTAGCGTTACATAAATCAACACAAGTATTGATTGATTACAAAAAGCCGAAAATACAATATCAACAGCAAAAAACCTCCCCGAAAAAGGGAGGCTTTTATTATGGTCTGAAAAAATGTTGACCGCAGACAATAAACTATCGGTCTGATCGTGTATGACCGCAAAATTGTATATTCAGACTGTGCAAAAACTCAAATTTGTTTTTTATAGTATTGTAATAATTACAAGTTTCTTGCAGTACTCCCTCCGTCAAAGACAATGTCATCAACTTAAGGAAAATTGTTGTTTTACTCCCTCCGTCAAAGAGGGAGTATAGCAAAAAATACTAATCTTTAAATAAAAACTTGTAATATCATTCACATTGATATAGGTTTTTGCACATTGCACATTGCACATTTTACTCAACCGTTACCGATTTAGCTAAGTTTCTCGGCTGGTCAACGTCGTTACCTCTCTGAACCGAGGTGTAGTATGCAATAAGCTGTAACGGAACGCATACGAGCATGGGGAGGAGTATCTCTTCAAACGCAGGCACTTTGAGTACATAGTTAGCTACATCGGAAGATACCTCGCAGCCCTCCTGACAGATCATCACTACCTTTGCGCCTCTTGCCTTTACCTCTTTGATGTTGCTTACTGTCTTTTCGTATAATGCAGACTGCGTTGCAACGGCTATTACGGGCATTTCGGGAGTGATGAGAGAGATTGTGCCGTGCTTCAATTCACCTGCTGCATAGCTCTCGGAGTGAATGTATGATATTTCTTTAAGCTTCAAGCTGCCCTCCATGCTGAGTGCATAGTCAAGCCCTCTGCCGATGTATAACAAGCTGTCTGCCGAAACAAGCTTTGTTGAGATCTTCTGTGATATTTCTGTTGTCTTTTCTATTACCTCTGCTACCTTGTCGGACGTTTCTATAAGCTTTGAGGTGTAGTACTTGAGCTTCTCTTCGTCTATCTGACCCTTTGCGTATGCAAGCTCAAATGCGAACAGATACATAACAGACAACTGTACCATATACGCTTTAGTTGACGCAACGGAAATTTCGGGACCTGCGTGTGTGTATATGAGCATATCTGCCTCTCTTGCTATCGTGCTGCCCATTGCGTTTACTATTGCAAGAGTTTTTGCGCCCTTTTCCTTTGCAAGGCGCATTGCCGCAAGACTGTCGGCTGTTTCGCCGCTCTGTGATACGATAATTATCAGATCACCCTCTCCGATTATCGGGTTCCTGTAACGAAATTCGCTTGCTATGTCAACAGTTACGGCTGTACGGGCAAGCTCTTCTATTACATATTTTCCTACCATACCCGAATGCATAGCCGTTCCGCAGGCTACAATGAAAATGTTTCTGATATTTCTCAGCATTTCGGGGTTTATGTTGCACTCGTCAAGGCAGGGCATACCGTCTTTTATTCTCGGCATGACAGTATTTCTTATAGCTGTTGGCTGTTCGTTTATCTCTTTTATCATGTAGTGCGGATAACCGCATTTTCCTACTGCGTCAACGTCCCAGTCGGCTGTTTTAAGCTCTTTTTCGATAGGCTGGCTGTGACTGTCGAATACCTCAACACCGTTTTGTGTAAGTACGGCTATTTCGTCATGCTCTAAAAGATAATAATTTTTTGTATACTTGATTATAGCAGGTACGTCCGAGGCAATGAAGTTCTCTCCTTCACCTATGCCTACTATAAGCGGACTTTCACGTCTTGTGGCGTATACCGTGTTTGGATAGTCCTCAAAAACTATACCCAATGCAAAGCTTCCTCTAAGCTCCTGCGTTGTTTCTGTAATAGCAGAGATAGGCTCTTTTATTTTTTCGTAATAGTAGTCTAATAGCTGTGCAACTACCTCTGTGTCGGTGTCGCTTAAAAATACTTTGCCTTTTCTTTCGAGAAAGTCTTTAAGCTCCTGATAGTTCTCGATAATACCGTTATGAACAAGTGTTACCTTTGCGCCGCTGTGGGGGTGTGAGTTTATATCGGACGGCTCTCCGTGAGTTGCCCAGCGGGTGTGACCTATGCCTGCAACGCCCTGCGGTTTGCCCTCTTTTTCCATTTTTTCTTCAAGGGCAGCAAGCTTGCCCTTTGACTTTGCAACCTTTATTTTGTTATCTTCAAAAACTGCTATACCTGCGGAGTCGTATCCGCGGTATTCAAGCTTTTTAAGTGCGCTTACCAATACATCGGCACTATTTCTCTTGCCGACGTAGCCAACTATACCACACATATAAATTTTCCTCCTGAATTGTTTTACTGAATAATCGTATTAAGGAACTGTTCATCAATAACTATTAATTTCTTCACAGTTCCTAATTAATATTATGATGGAACGTAGGTACAATATCACTGAGCAGCTTTAAAGTAAGCTTGCTGTTGTTAGCGTTTGCGGCTTCTTTAAGCTCCTGTAATTCGCCCAGAAATTCATCGGGGTTTATTTTTATCTGATTGCCTATAAATATCTTTTTGTTTGCTGTTTCCTTTAGTCCCTCTTCGCTCATAAGAAGCTCTTCATAGAGCTTTTCGCCCGGACGTAAGCCTGTGAATTTTATCTCTACATCCTGATACGGTACTTTTCCGTATAAACGTATAAGGTTTTCGGCAAGAGTAACGATCTTGACGGGTTCGCCCATATCAAGAACAAATATCTCGCCGCCGTGAGCCATTGCGCCTGCCTGAAGAACGAGCGATACAGCCTCGGGAATAGTCATAAAGTATCGTATTATTTCGGGGTGCGTTACTGTAACGGGCTTGCCTGTTTCTATCTGCTTTTTGAACAGCGGAATAACAGAACCGTTGCTTCCGAGAACATTCCCGAAACGAGTAGTAATAAAGTCTGTATTCGTGTAGTTCTGCGCCATGTACTGAATTATCATCTCGCAGCAGCGTTTTGTAGCACCCATAACATTTGTGGGATTTACTGCTTTGTCTGTCGAGATCATAACGAATTTTTCTGCCTTATAGAACTCTGCAAGAGTTGCGCAGTTGAACGTGCCGAAAATGTTGTTCTTTACAGCTTCTTCGGGTACAGTTTCCATAAGAGGTACGTGCTTGTGAGCCGCTGCGTGGAATACTATATTCGGATGGTACGTTTTGAAAATGAGGTTCATTTTATCGTAATCGCGAACAGAGGCTATGAGCGTAACAAGGTTCAGGTCACGTCCGTAGTCCATAAAAAGCTCCTGCTGAATGTCGTATGCATTGTTTTCGTATATATCGACAATGATTATCTGCTTTGGGCTGTACTTAACTATCTGTCTTACAAGCTCCGAGCCGATAGAACCGCCGCCGCCCGTTACCATGCACACCTTGCCGGAGATGTATTCCTTTACGTCGCTGTTGTCGAAGGTCACGGGTTCTCTGCCTAAAAGGTCCTCGATCTTAATATCCTGAGCCTTTGAAATGATGTTGGTTTCCTTATTTTCTTCACCGAGCATTTGCGTAAGATAGGGGATTATCTTTATCTTACAGCTTGTTTCGCTTGCAATGTCGAGTATTCTCTTGCGGTCTTTGTCCGACAGAGAGGGAATTGCAAGAATAATAAGGTCTACCGCCTCTTTTTTGCACCAAGTCGGAATATCCTTTGTAGTACCTCTGATAGGTATGCCGAGAATGCTTGTACCCTGCTTGTCGGGATCGTCGTCTATAAGACAAACGGGTTCATACTTATGGGCAGGATTTTTCGGGTCTGAGGCTGCGTTTTTGATCTCGTTGAGTATCATGTGCGCCGCCTTGCCTGCGCCTATTATCATAGTTCGCTGTTTTTGGTATTTTTTGCCGTCAACGGCAATGGTGAGAAATGCTTTCCGGAAAATGAAACGAAACAGCATAACGCCCATAGTGCCTATACCGAAAGAGATAAAAATATACTGCCAGCGCGGTTTTGCGTTAAACGTACTTGACAAAAGCGTCGTAAGCCCCGAGCCGATGAGCATACCCAAAAAGCAGGAAACGTAGTCTTTTTTATCGAAATACCGCCAAAGCTTGTTGTAAGCTCCGCACACATAGAGTGCGAAGAAGCACATCAGCATATTGAGCATAAGGTGCATTACCAGGCTTTTACGGGAGGAATCGACCATAGGGTTCATCCAGAAGAACGAAAGAGTAAAGCTTGTAAGAGCACCGCTCATGAACACAATGAATGCGTCTGCAAACATCAATACAACTTTTCTGATATTTAATTTTTCCATAAAGCTGTTGACCCTCCCTTATAGTATACAACTATTATAGACGGAAATTTATAGTAAAGGTTAAAAATTTGTAAATTATGTTATAGTTTTGTATTTTTCTCGGATACACACATTATAATTATACTATAATTCGAGATATAATGTCAAATAGTAAAATAAACAATAATACTTTAATTTTAAAGTGGAGTTTTGAGAGTTAAGAGTTGAAAGTGGAAAGTGGAAATTTGCGGCTGTACATAATTAAACCGAAACTGTATTGTATGCGGTCACACTACATTCAATTGATTATAAGGTGTATCATAATCAATATATAGGCGGTGTGGAATACTTTTGTACATTAAAAGGTGAGTATGAAAGTCTTGCTCCGCTCGGCGGTGTTAGAGAATACTGTCTTATCACTTTGAATAAAGACTGTTCTTATACTGCGTATTATGTCGATGGCGAAAACACATATAATGTTGATTTTAAAATTCAGACCGTGCAAAAAAACCTCCGTCACAAGGAACTAACGTCCTTATGACGGAGGGGTTTTTGCACAATCTGCATTACGTATTACGAATTAGAATACACTTTCCACTCATACATCCACTTCTTATCTGCGTTCCAGTCTGTGGGAACATAAAAGTCTTTACCCTCTTCGCCTGCGGAGTTTATCGTGCTGTTGCCTTTTCTGCTCATTATATCCTGTCCTGCGGTGAACAAGAAGCAGGCTGTTCCTGTTTCTATATCATCATCAAAGGTAAATGTAAATATATTGTCTGCACCTGCAGCGGGTTCAAGCTCTATAAAAGCGTTGTTAAGTCCCGATGCGCCCCAGCCGTGAATATATACGTGCTCCCACTGAGTCTGAGAATTGTCAAAATAGATCGTTCTCGGCATTACTGCGGCTGTTGCATTGGGATCGTATACATAATATTCGCCCTTGCCGTCGCCTGTCATTCTGTATGCGTTGTATGCGTCGGTAATAGTTCCGCAGTTCCATTTGTTGTAAGCCTTTGTAATATCTGCGTCATATGGGTCTGTTCTGTATATAGACAAATTCGTCCAGCCCTTCGGCATATCTATATAGCTGTATTTTGAATTATCGTCTGTGGGGGATTCCTTTGTCATTTCAAGAGCTGCGTTTGTATCGTTGTTTACAAGCCAGAGCTTTGCGCCGTATGAGAATATCCAGCCGCAGTCATCAACTGCATAGAATATCTTGCCTGTTCTCGGAATGTCGCTGTCTGTGTCATCTGTATCAGAACCCTCTGCGCCAAATACGAACTCAGTGCCGATAAGCTCGTTTGAACCGAGTGACAATGTATACTGCAAAATAGCAAGTGCGTCTTTACTCTGTACCTTGCCGTTCAGGTCAACGTCTGCCTGTGCAATTTGCTCGTCTGTAAACTTTTCAAGGCTGATAGAATTTCTGAGTACAAGAAGTGCGTCTTTACTCTGAATTTTTCCGTCGTTGTTTACGTCGCCGTATACAAGAACAACACCGTTTGGCAAATATCTCTTCCACTTATTGTCACGGTATATCATACTGTCGTATTCTACAAGATGACCCTTCTGTGAAGTCTGATTTGCACCGCCGTCACTGAATATTACTCTTGCCTCGCCTACTTCAAGCTGCGGCGGAAGCTCATAGAAATAAAGATCCTTCTCTTCGTCATAATCCATTACAAGACCCGGCCAAGAAGCGTTTGCGAATGAATCGGTCAGATTGCCGTCATCATCAAATCTCTCATAGAAAGCATATACGCAAACATTTTTGAAGTTTCTTGAATTATTATCGAAATACACGAATACACCTGTGCCGCTGCCTGCCTCTTTGGTGTATTTATGAGATTCTGTTGTAGTTTTCTTGCCGTCTGTTGCCGTTGCGGTAATTGTGATAACGTCACCCGGCTGTGCGTCTTCACCGATAGTAACTGTTACGCTGTCTGTAAACTCGACCGGAGTACTTGAATTAACAGAATAAGTACCGCTTGCAGCATTTTCAAGAGTAAGAGTAACATTGAATGTGTTAGTCTTAAAAGATGTATCCTCTTTGGAGAAGATAGTTCTCGGAGTTGTTTCTGCGTCTGCGTATACGACAGCAACACCGCTTGAACCGATAGTACCTGTGATAGTACCGTCAGAAACTGTAAATGTACTGCCTGTTACTGCGTCGATATACTTGCCGTCCTTCATACCGTGTGTTGCAGCGGTAATGTCGGAGCTTGTGCCGAGGTTTACAAGTACAATACCGCTGTCGCCTCTCTGTACGGCAACAATATCTTCAACATCATAAATATCATCTGCAACACCGATAAACTTGTTGTGGAAACGGTTTATCTCTGTTACAACGGTATTCTTCCAGGAAGAATTACCTGCAAGACCCATAATTACATTGGGACGTGCAAAATACAAAGCCTGCGACTCGCTTCTTGAGGCAACGACAGCCCACGCTCTCGCAATATCGTCGTCAGATACATCTGCTGTGTTTGAAAGTCCCGCAGAACCCGATTCGCCCATATATGTATCATGAGATTCTGCCCAGAGAACATAGTTTGAATGAGCGTCATCATAGTGATATGCCTGTGCTTTTACTACCTTTGCCGCATTCTTTTTGACAACATTTACAAGTGTTGCGTCACCTGTTACGTTATCTGTTATATTCAGATATTTTGTATAATCTGTAATGCTTCTGCCGCCGCCCGGAGTATTAAGTATCTCACCGTAGCAGAACAGATCAACGCCCTTATCTTTTGCGTAATCTGTTGCGGTATTGATAACGTTAGGCCAAAAGTCTGAGGCAAACTCACCGTCTGCCGGTGTTTCTATGTGCTTTGCAGCGTCAAAGCGGAAACCGTCAACGCCGCAGTCGATACACTCTTCAAGCAGGCTGATAACTCTGCCTTGAACATACGGCTCGCCTGTATTCAGATCGGGAACACCGTCAAGCGTACCTTGAACAATGTACTCTACATTTGAATCGTCGACCTTTTTCTTTAGCTGATGGAAATACTTGTCTGTATTTGCGTAGATCTCAGGTTCATACTCTGCAATGCCTTCATAGTAGGTATAAGGATCGCCCGACTCGTTGTTTGCCATGTGGTTTGAAACGATGTCGCAAATGATCTTGATACCGTAGTTGTCAGCCTCTGCGCATAGTGCTGTAAGGTCTTCTTTTGTACCCAGCCAGGTTTGATTTGCGATGGAAAAGCTCAGCGGCTGATACAGCTTCCACCATTGACCTGCCGTATCTTTGGAATCACTGCGATTTTTAGGCTGCTGTACAGGAGATGTTTGTACAGTAGTATAACCTGCCTCGGCAATTGCCGGAAGATTTTCTTTGATCGTATTATACGACCAGTTGAAAGCGTGAAGAATTACGCCCTCGGAAGTTTTTTCCGCAAGACCGTAGTCGTTTGATGTGCTTTCTTCTGCGGCGGCTGTCATGCCCATAGCAGACATACCCGACGCAAGCACAGCAAGACTAAGGATTGCGCTAAGAATTTTTTTGCCCATAATATCCTCCTTATATTTAGGAATCGTCAAGAAATAACTTGCACTTTCCGGCTTGCCTAATTTGCCCTGTGTGTCGTTGCAATACCTTGAAATACGCCGGTATTCCTGCGGTATTGAACACAGAATATATTATTCTTCGCCTGAACTGCACAGCTTATTTCTTGACAATTCCTTATTTCCAATGTGTAATGCAAAAT
>JAFOMO010000113.1 GCA_017418905.1 Clostridia bacterium
GATACAAATGACTGGGCGGAGCAGATAGGCTCTCTCATAGGAAAGACCGATGTTTTTATATACCCTTACGGTGATGATATTACTACCGATATTACAGACGACTCATACGAAAAAACAAAGAAATTTGAGATCTTGTATAATGCAGGCTTCCGCTATTTCTATAATGTAGATTCAAGCAGCAGTGCATGGATGTCGGCAGGCACACGGTATTTAAGAGGTGCGAGAAGAAATATTGACGGCTACAGAATGTCGCATAACCCGAAAGAAATGGGCGATCTGTTTTATGATCTCAGTCTGATATATGATTCAAGCCGCCCGAAAGTACCCGATATGAAATAGTTCAAAATAAATGTGTTTCAGCGTATTGCAAACATTATAAATTTATTGTATAATAATACGGTAATATATCAATAATATGCTTTTTCGGAAGCATAAAAGGAGAACGAAATTATGTATAGTGAATATCTTGATACAATAAGCTTTGTATCCCAATTCGATAAAGACGTTGCAGAGGGAATGCAGCTTGAGCTTAAAAGACAAAGAAGAAATCTGGAGCTTATAGCTTCCGAAAACCTTGTTTCGCCTGCTGTTATGGCAGCAATGGGCAGTGTGCTTACAAATAAATATGCCGAGGGTTATCCGGGAAAGAGATATTACGGCGGCTGCCAGTGCGTTGATATTGTAGAAGAGATCGCAAGAAAGCGTGCATGCGAGCTTTTCGGCGCAGATCATGCTAATGTTCAGCCTCACTCGGGCGCACAGGCAAATATGGCAGTTTATTTTGCCGTACTCGAGCCGGGCGATATAGTTATGGGTATGAACCTTGCCGAGGGCGGTCATTTGTCACACGGTTCACCTGTAAATATGTCGGGTAAATATTATAATTTTGTTCCCTATGGTGTTGACCCAGTTACACACAGAATAGATTACGATAAGGTTATGCAGATCGCTATGGACGTTAAACCTAAGCTTATAGTTGCAGGTGCAAGCGCATATCCGAGAGTTATCGACTTTGCAAAGTTCAGAGAGATCGCAGACGCTTGCGGCGCAATGCTTATGGTAGATATGGCACACATTGCAGGTCTTGTTGCCGCAGGTGCTCATCCGAACCCTGTACCGTATTCCGATTTTGTTACAACGACTACGCATAAAACTCTCAGAGGCCCGAGAGGCGGTCTTATCCTCTGCAAAGAGCAGTATGCCAAGATCATAGACAAGGCAGTATTCCCCGGCTCACAGGGCGGTCCTCTTATGCACATTATAGCTGCTAAGGCTGTATGCTTAGGCGAGGCTTTAAAGCCCGAATTTAAGGCTTACGGCGAGCAGATAGTTAAAAATGCGCAGGCACTTGCAAACGGTCTTACAAGCAGAGGTCACAAGCTTGTTTCCGGCGGTACAGATAATCACGTTATGCTGCTTGATTTGTCGGGCACAGAGCTTACAGGCAAAGAGCTTGAACATAACCTTGACGAGGTATATATCACAGCAAACAAGAACACTATCCCCAATGAACAGAGAAGTCCGTTTGTAACAAGCGGTGTTCGTCTGGGAACTGCCGCAGTTACTTCAAGAGGTCTTGTTGAAGAAGATATGGATAAGATAGCAGAGTTTATTCATCTTGTTATCGAGGACTTCGAGGGCAACAAAGAAAAGGTTCAGGCAGGTGTTGACGAGCTTCTTAAGAAATATCCGCTTTACGAATAATATAATAAATAATTTTCGGGAGAGGCAATGCCTCTCCCTATGTTTTACAGAGGTGAACTGTATGACCCCTTTGGCAGACAGAATACGTCCGACAGAGCTTGAAGATGTAGTCGGACAAAAGCATTTATTAGGCGAAGGAAAGCCGCTGAGAAGAATTATAGAGTCGGGGCAAATTCCGAATATGGTATTTTACGGTCCGTCGGGAATAGGCAAGACCACGCTTGCCTCGATAATTGCAGGCAAAACAAACAAAACCCTGCGCAAGCTTAACGCAACGACAGCCTCTACACAGGATATTAAAGACGTTGCGGCTCAGATAAATACATTTTCGGGTATGAACGGTATTTTGCTGTATCTTGACGAGATACAGTACTTTAATAAAAAACAGCAGCAGACACTTCTTGAATTTATAGAGAACGGCAGTATTACATTAATTGCGTCTACTACCGAAAATCCGTATTTTTATGTGTATAATGCGATACTCAGCCGCAGCACTGTTTTTGAGTTTAAGCCTATCGAACCCGACGAAACGGAAAAAGCCGTTATTCGTGCATTTGATATTATCGCACAAGACAGGGGCGTAAAACTAATGCTTGAAAGCGGAGTATCAAAGTATATTGCAGCTGCTTGCGGAGGCGACGTAAGAAAGGCTATGAACGCAGTAGAGCTTACTTCTCTTACCGCAGTAAAACAGGGTGAAGAAGAGCTTGTAACAATGGAGTCGGCAGTACAGCTCACTCAGAAGAGCGCATTAAGATACGATCGTGACGGCGATTCGCATTATGATATTGTATCGGGGTATCAGAAGTCAATGCGAGGCTCAGACCCCGATGCCGCCTTGTATTATCTTGCACGTCTGCTTGAAGCAGGCGATCTTCCCTCAGCGTGCAGGCGGCTTATGGTGTGCGTGTGCGAAGATGTGGGTCTTGCATATCCTCAGATAATACCGATAGTAAAATCGTGCGTTGACATTGCCAATGCGGTAGGACTTCCCGAGGCAAGAATACCGCTTGCAGACGCTGTTGTAATGGTTGCTACCGCTCCCAAGTCAAATTCCGCATATAACGGCATAGCAAGGGCAACGGCAGACGTTCAAAGCGGTAAGATAGGCGATATTCCGAGGCATTTGCAGAATAAGCATTATGATGGCGCAGACAATCCGAACAAGGGACAGTTTTACAAATATCCGCACGACTACCCGAATGCCTGGGTAGATCAGCAGTATTTGCCCGATATACTGAAAGGCTCTGTATATTACGAGTACGGCAAAAACAAAAACGAACAGGCATTCAAAGCCTATTGGGAAGCGGTCAAAGGAAATAAGACAAACAGAAATTAATAAGTATGTTGAATTTTTCTTATCGCATGATCATAGTATCTTTTCAAAGATTGGTTTAATAGTATAAAAAATCTTAAAATGAACAAAAAAACTATTGAAATCTACAAAATAAAACAGTATAATATAAATGTATTATTTTTATATTTTGAAAGAAGGTTTCAAAAATGGCAGAAGAAAAAAAAGGTTTGATTGCTGAATTTAAAGAGTTTATCTCAAGAGGCAACGTAATGGATCTTGCAGTCGGCGTTATTATAGGCGGTGCGTTTAATGCGATTGTAACATCGCTTTCAAATGATGTTATAATGCCTGCAATTCAGCTTCTTATAGGTACTGTTTCCGGCAGTAAGTTTGTTAATCCCGAAACAGGCGAGCCTGATTTTGAGATGATGACAAAGGCTTTGAATGTGGGCACTATCAAGTTCGGAGCATTTATTGCTGCTATTATCAACTTCCTTATTATGGCAATTATTATCTTTATGATAGTTAAGGCTTTTAATAAGCTGACCGATATTACAAAGAAGAAAGCAGCCGAAGAAGAAGCCGAAGAACCCACAACAAAAGAGTGTCCGTTCTGCTTCAGCGAGATACCTATAAAGGCTACAAAGTGTCCTCATTGTACATCTTTGCTTGAAGAAGAGAAAAAAGTTAAGGTCGAGAAAAAGAAATAGTCCTTTCTGTTATAAACAAACCGACAACCGGTATCAGAGGCTGTCGGTTTGTTCTTTTATGGTGATTTTATGAAACAAGATAAGATCAATTGTACATCATGGCTCGTTGTAACATCTGTTATGATGATATTTTGCGCTCTGTGGCATATGCTTTGGAGAATATTGTCAGCTTTTATGAATATTACAGATAAAGTGCAGGCCTTTGGCTCTGAAAGCTTTATATACAACGAAATATCAAGCTATGCGCATATACTCGGCGGCGGTTCTTCGCTTGCAGCTGTACACGGCCTGCTGCTCAGAATTATTGTACCTCTGCAAATGATATGCGGCGCATTGGGAATAATAAATGCTGTATTGTCAAAAAAGAATATATCAGCCGTCAAAATAATATCTTTTCTTTCAGGTCTTGCAATGTGTATCATAGGTGCGGCGGCAGCATTAACGGCACTGTTCTCGGGTGCTGTTCCGGTATACATATGTGTGTTTTTGACATTCACACTCTTTACTGTGCCGCTAATGCATGAGGTCATTTCGGTAAAAATGTTGATAGGAGAGGGAAAATGAAAATTTTAGTTGTTATTACGGGCGGTACTATCGGCAGCGAGGTATTAAACGGTGTCGCAGACGTATCGCAGAATACAAACGCTTTGCTTTTTGACGGTATAAATGCAGACTTTGAGTGCGTTTCTCCTTTCAGCATTCTGAGCGAGAACTCCACACCCGAAACTTTGTCAAAGCTTTGCAGCTATATGCTGTCAATACCGTATGAAAAGTATGACGGTGTAATAGTTACTCACGGCAGTGATACTCTGGCTTATACCTCTGCAATGCTCGGGTTAGTGCTGAGTTGGGTAAGTATTCCCATTGTTATTACAGCGGCAGACAGTGTGTTGAGTATGGAGCACAGCAACGGTAAACCTAATTTTAATGCGGCTGTCAATTTTATATCGGGCTTTAAAAAAGGGGAACATTCAAACACGGGCGTGTTTGTGATATGGCAGAACAGAGGAGAAAAGCCTTGCGTACATCTGTCTACAAGGCTTAACGAAGCGGACGGATATACAGACAGCTTTTCATCATGGGGCGGCGTGCCGTTCGGCTATATGAAAGGCATACACTTTGAACATTGTCAAAGTACAGTCATACCGCCGTATACAAAGCCTGATGATACATTATCGTTTCTGAAGGGCGGTACTCTTACTTTATCGCATAATATAGCCTTGATAGAAAGCTTTGTCGGACTTGATTATAATTCGTTTTGCTTTAGCGGTAAACGTGCGGTGCTGTTGAGGCTGTATCATTCCGCAACCGTATGTACGGCAGGAGAAAATACTTCAATTTATCGCTTGATAGAACAATGCACAAAAACAAACACCGATATTTATGTATATCCTGCAAAACAAAAGGATTACGAATACATCACAGAGGAAGCATTGAACTATAAGTCCGTACACAGGTTATACAATATAGGAAAATGTGCGGCATATTCAAAATTAATGCTTGCTTATTCGCTTGATGACTTTCAAAGAGAAAAGGTGTTGAGTAATAATATCTTTTTTGAAGAAATCCGTGTATAATACTGATGTATATGACGAAAACAATACGGGC
The DNA here is from genome assembly GCA_017418905.1 of Clostridia bacterium. Classification (GTDB taxonomy): domain Bacteria; phylum Bacillota; class Clostridia; order Oscillospirales; family Acutalibacteraceae; genus RUG592. Next base: position 5,320 of record JAFOMO010000113.1, read on the forward strand.
ATTTTGTGCAAAACGCTGATTATTACAAAACTTGTTAAAAAGGGTTGCATTTCTGTTACTATTTGGTATAATAAATACAGTTAATTTTTACAGAAGTGTAACAATTATTAATAGGGGTTGTTTAAATTGTCAGACTATAAATCATATATGGGTTATGAAGATACAGAACCCGAAATAGGAGAGGTTACTCAGGAAATGCTTGATAACTTCTCGTCCGATATATCGGATTATTTTGAGGACAGATCCGAGAGCGACGGGCTTTATTCCGATTCGCAGGATTTTTATTCTATGTATAACAGCATTGAAGAGGAAGAAAAGTCTATCGAGGAGATCAGAGCCGAGCGAGAAGAAAGACAAAGACTTCGCAGGCAGGCTAAAAGGAGAGAACGCCGTTCTTCCTTTATAAACAGCTTTATGCCGTTTACAGCGTTTATGCTTCTTGTTTGTACGGTGTCTTATTTCAACGCACAGCAGTTTGGTCTTGCTGTTTCGTATAAAGACAAACAGATAGCATTGGTTGAAAATGCAGGAGTTGTTGAAGAGGCTGTAAGTATTATTGACAGCCGCATAATTAATAAGAGTCTTGATACGATCGAGGACGAACCGAAATATACTGTTGCTGTTGTAAATAACGGTTCAAAGCTCCAGACATCGGCAGAGCTGAGCAGAACTATTATCGAAAGTGAGAAAGTTCTTACCGACAATGTATGCGGAGTTTTCGCAGACGGTTCTTTTGTCGGAGCAGTCGAGAGCGAGGACGAGGCGAAAAAGGTTCTTGATTCTCTGTTGACAGAGAAGAAGAAAGAGTACGAAAATGAGTACAAAGACAACGACAAGATCAGGGTGAAAGTCGAGAAGGTAAAGTTTAACAGCAATGTTTATATTGAAACAGGACTTTTCGCAGGTGATTCTGTCGTATCTTCAAAGGTACTCAAAGACCGCCTTGTAAATAATATAGATCTCAGCTATACGGTGATCGTGTCGGAGGAAAAGGACGTAAAGCTTCGCTTTAAGACAGAGTATGTTGTAGACGGCACAAAGCCCGAGGGATACGAGCAGATCATTGTTAAGGGTAAGATCGGAGAGGGTACGGCAGCCGAGCGTATTACATACGTTGACGGTGTACAGATAGATAAAGAAACAGTAAAGGTCACAGCGTCTGTTAAGCCTGAAAAACAGGTTGTTTGCGTGTCTGCCGAAAACGAGAACGCACAGGACGCTAAGAGCGTACAGGAGTATGAAAGCAGTAAAAAGACAGATACAGCAAATGCCGATACTACTGTAAATAATACAGTAAGCGAAGGCAATACAAATGACGATACAGATAATCAGAACAGCGTAGAGGCAACTGTACAGCAGCCTAAACAGTTTATCTGGCCCGCAGTTAATTGCTATGATATTACTAACGATTTTGGTTATGCAGGCGAAAAGCTGCATAAGGGTATAGATATATCGGGTCCCTGCGCAGACGGACAGCCGATAGTTGCAGCCGCAAGCGGTTATGTGACTGTTGCCGTACTTGATTACGGTTCTGAGAATTACGGCTGCTATCTGATAATAGATCACGGTAACGGTTATCAGACAAAATATGCACAGTGCAGTGATATTTATGTAACACCCGGCACTTATGTTGAACAGGGCGAGGTTATTGCCGCAGTAGGTTCAACAGGCGATTCAACGGGAGCACACCTGCACTTTGAGATCATCGAATACGGTGAATATGTAAATCCTGCCAGCTACTTATATTAAGATAAATAACCCCAAAACAAACAGGAAGAGGACACTTTAACAAGTGCCCTCTTTCTGTTTGCGGTATAAATAATTCAGATCGTGCAAAAACAAATATAAAGTAAATACTATAACAAATATTTAGGAATCGTCAAGAAATAACTTGCACTTTCATGCTCGCCTAATTTGCCCTGTGTGTTGTTACAATACCTTGAAATACGTCAGTATTCCTGCGGTATTGTGCCTAACACAGAACAAATTATTCTTCGCCTGAATTGCACAACTTATTTCTTGACAATTCCTTA
>JAFOMO010000114.1 GCA_017418905.1 Clostridia bacterium
AGCGTGAAGAATTACGCCCTCGGAAGTTTTTTCCGCAAGACCGTAGTCGTTTGATGTGCTTTCTTCTGCGGCGGCTGTCATGCCCATAGCAGACATACCCGACGCAAGCATAGCAAGACTAAGGATTGCGCTAAGAATTTTTTTGCCCATAATATCCTCCTTATATTTAGGAATCGTCAAGAAATAACTTGCACTTTCCGGCTTGCCTAATTTGCCCTGTGTGTCGTTACAATACCTTGAAATACGCCGGTATTGAGCCTAACACAGAACAAATTATTCTTCGCCTGAATTGCACAACTTATTTCTTGACAATTCCTTATGATCGGGACATATGCAAACGCCCCAAAATATACATCTTAATTATACTATTTTTCCGGCTATTATGCATTGATATTTTATTATGAAAATTCACTGTTTATTTTGTGCATTTTTTCTATCACTGTGTATATTATGAGAGAAGAAAAACCCGATCTGATACGCAGACCGGGTTTTCTTGCGAAGTGTTCAAGTGATCACTGCTTTTCCACATCTTCATTTTTCTCTGTGGAAAACTTGGGCAAAAACTTTTTCAATGCCTTATTCAGCGGTATTATAAGTAACATTGCGCCGATAACTGCAACCGTCTGATTTATACCGGAGGTTATCATTTTCGGTACAACTGCACTTAGCGCAGGAACAAATGCACTGCCCTCAAGCATAAGCTTAATTATACTTTCGGCAATATACAGCACCCAATATGTAGCTGCGCCGCTGATTGCTGCAACAAGATTTCTCTTTGTTGAGGCGGCGTTTTTGCCGCCCCAATTTGCAATTGTACCGCACACAAAAGCCATAATAAAGAACTTTATAAAAGTAAGCGGCGCACTTGTAATATACACAGGGTCAAAAAGATCATAAAGTCCGTTGCCTATGCCGCCTGCCAGACCGCCGAAAACACCGCCGAAAAGCATTCCTGCAAGCAATACAAGAATATTGCTCACTTTAAGCATTGTCTGCCCTGCCGGTGTGGAGATAGGTATCTTCAAAAAGTATGTTGATACAAATATCATAGCAGCCATTACAGCGGCAAATACATAGTTTAACAATTTTTTCTGTTTTAATTTCATAAAAAACACCTCTTTCAATGTTTGTATTATACGCTGAAAGAGGCACTTTGTAAAAGCCGTTTTTTATATTTTTAAAGGGTACAGTTTAATCAGGATACGGATATTCTCCGTCAAGACGTCTGTTTAATGGTAAAACAAGCTCGTCGATACTATTGTTTATCATATTCTGAGCCTGCTGTTCGGTTACATAGCCGCTAAGGTCAATCTGATCTGTTATCTGCTGAGTGATGTTTGTAATGTAAGTATCGGCATAATCGTTCACCTCGTTTATTCTGTCGTCTAACTGCTGTAATAAAGTCGGAGAATACTGAGCGTTTGTTTCGTCTATCGACTCGCATATTTCTACCGTTGCTTTCGGACTGTGCCATATTTCATCGTTTTGCGATATTGCTTTTATCTGTATATACGCAACACCCGACGATAAAATATGCTCCGCTTTTACCTGCCAGATACAAATATTGTTTTCTTTTTCGAGTAAAACAGAGTTTGTTCTGCCGTCGGAGAACTCTATATACAAAACATAACTGTAATTTCTTACAGGCGGTTCTGCTATATTAAAGCCTATGATTTTTTCGTTGTTATCGCCGTAAAAGCCTATGACCCTTTCTTCCTGCGGAATGATAATACTTCTTCTGCTAACTGTTATCATAATATACACCTCCTTTACACCCTGCTTTACAGACAGAAAAAGTGTATATTATTATACAAAAATCTATTAAAAAAATTTTTTAAATAGCTATTGACAAGCAAGTAAAACCTTGCTATAATCTATTTAAACAAAGTTTTAAATAGATTGAGAGGTGACACCGATGGCGATACAGCAAATACTTGCGGCATTATCCGACAGTGAGCGCAGACGGATAATAGAGATATTGAAGAAAGGCAAAATATCTTCGGGAGATCTTGCCAAAGAACTGAATATGACTCCGCAGGCTTTGTCATACCACCTGAAAAAGCTAAAGCAGGCAGAGATAATATATGAGACGAAGTATAAGAACTTCATTTACTATGAGCTTGATCTCACCATATTAGACGAGCTGATAATCTGGCTCGACACACTCAGAAAGGAAGATCACAATGAAAACAAAGACACATAAGATCATTATTATTACGATCACGGTATTATTTATTGCAACATCAGTTACAGCGCTTTTCTTTATGCCCGATACGGTTCCTATTCACTGGGGACCAAAAGGAGATGCAGACCGCTTTGGCAGTAAATACTTTACTTTGTTAACATCGCTTATCGTTTTGATAATATGCATAGGAATAATTCTCTCTGCAAAATACGGTACAAAAAGCGAACAGAACAAAAAGAGCAACGAAAAGATCACATACATTGCAGGTGAATGTATATTATCGGTATTATTCGCTATGAATATTTACATTTCATATGCAATGATAAACAATGTGCAAAACCTTTATACGTTAAAATTGGATATAGGAAAGCTAACTCTTATTTTGTTCGGAGCACTAATGGTAATAATGGGCAACTTTATGCCGAAAGCAAAGAGAAATTCATACATAGGCTTCAGAACACCCGCCACAATGAGCAGTGACGAGATATGGAAAAAAAGCCAGCGTTTCGCAGGTATTAGCTTTGCAGCAGGCGGTTTTGTAAATATAATCTGTGCAATATTTTTCACGGGAGTACCCTGCTTGTTCGTACTGATGACAGTAATACTCATCATTGTAATTTCGGGACTTATCTACACAGCTAAACTCAAGAAAACTTTAAATTGAAAGTGGAAAGCAGAAAGTTGAAAGTGGAAATAATTTGAAACCACAGTTTCATACCTCGCTTTGACAGCGTGCAATAAAGCATAGGGATAATTGTGTATGAACGTAAATTGTTAACTGCTAATTAAAGGGTACGACCGAAAAAGCCGTACCCTATTTTTATTATATCTTTAATTGTGTATGACTGTGCCAAAACCCCTCCGTCACAAGGAACTAAGGAATTGTCAAGAAATAAGCTGTGCAATTCAGTGCAATTCAGGCGCAGAATAATTTGTTCTGTGTTAGGCGCAATGCCGCAGGAATACCGGTGTATTTCAAGGTATTGCAACGACACACAGGACGAATTAGACAAGCACAAATGCACAAGTTATTTCTGCACAGTTCCTTATCACTCCCTGCAGCTTTTCTTGATTTTATCGAGTGCGCCTTTTTCTATCCTGCTCACCTGCGCTTGTGAAATGCCTATCTCTTTAGCGACCTCCATTTGCGTTTTGCCGATGTAGAAACGCATTGAAAGAATATTTTTCTCTCTTTCCGACAAGCCCTTTACAGCGTCACGAATAGATATTTCGTCTATCCAGTTTTC
>JAFOMO010000115.1 GCA_017418905.1 Clostridia bacterium
AATGCGAGTCGTATGTATTCGGCTCGCATTGTTTTTGAAGTATTTGGGAGCAGCTATTATGAACGAATTACCGATAGATTTTACCGAGCAAATGAGAGGTTTGCTCGACGAGAATGAATATAAAGCCTTTTTGCAGTCTGCAAATGAGGAGTCTTTCAGAGGCTTGAGGATAAATACACTTAAATGCACCGCTGAAAAGGTTTGCAGATTTTTGCCGTTTCTTACTGAACGATCACCGTTTTGCAGTGAAAGCTATTATCTGCCGCAAAGCGTAAAAAGCATAGGCGACTCACCCTTTCACCACGCAGGCGCATTTTATGTTCAGGAGCCGAGTGCTTCTGCGGCTGTTTCGATACTTGACGTACAGCCTGATGATAAGGTTCTCGATCTGTGTGCCGCCCCGGGCGGAAAATCAACGCAGATCGCAGCGGCTTTGAGCTCAACAGGCTTGCTTTGGTGTAATGAAATAGTAAAAAGCCGTGCAATGATACTTCTGTCAAATGTCGAGCGAATGGGCGTATCAAATGCAGTTGTATCAAGCTGTCACCCCGATATTCTATGTAACAGCTTATACGGCTTTTTTGACAAGGTGCTTGTTGACGCTCCCTGTTCGGGTGAGGGAATGTTCAGAAAAGACCCTGCCGCAATTGCAGAGTGGTCATCAGAACATTCAAGATCGTGTGCAGTGCGTCAAACGGCAGTTCTCGGAAGTGCCTGCAAAGCCTTAAAAGACGGCGGTACTCTTGTATATTCAACGTGTACCTTTTCTGCGTATGAAAACGAGAATGTGATAACAGCTTTTCTTGAACGTCACCCCGAGTTTGAGCTTGCCGACTGCGGAGTATCATTTGGGAAAAGAGCTTTGCAAAAGGCTGTGCGAATACTTCCTCAACATGGGGGAGAGGGTCATTTTGTTGCAAAGCTTATCAAAAAGGGTGCGCTTATCAATGATACCGAATACATCAACGGCAACAATAGCGTATTCCCCGAAAAAAACATTGCTTTTTCTCTGTATGATGAAATATACAAAGAAAGAATATTTGGTGAGGTACTCGCAAAAACGGGTGATAAGATACTTTTGCTGCCAAAAGTCCAATTGCCTCCGTTGTCGGGTCTGGGAGTAATAAGAGCAGGTTTATTATTGGGTGAAGTAAAGAAGAACAGAATAGAGCCGTGTCACGCACTCTTTATGGCAGGCAGAAAAGAGTATCTTAATAATTATGTTGATTTTGGGTATGACAGCGATACCGTCAGACAATATCTGCACGGTGAAGAGATAGAGATAGGCGGCAATGTTAAAGGATATACTGCGGTACTCTGCGAGGGTATATCAACAGGCTTTGGAAAAGCTTCGGGCGGTGTGCTTAAAAATCGTTATCCCAAAGGACTCAGAAGTAAGTGAGGTGTAACTAATGGATAGGCTTTCCGATATAGGTACTATAAAAGAAATACTAAACAAGTACGGTTTCTCATTCTCAAAGGCACTGGGACAGAATTTTCTTGTTAATCCTTCTGTGTGTCCCCGAATGGCAGAAAACAGCGGCGCAGATAGGGGAGTAGGAGTAATAGAGGTAGGTCCCGGAATAGGCGTGCTTACCTGTGAGCTTGCAAAACGTGCCGAAAAGGTAGTTGCGGTAGAGCTTGACAAAAGGCTTTTGCCTGTGCTTGAAGATACACTTTCGGAGTATAATAATATTAAAGTAATAAATGCGGATATATTAAAGCTTGACTTGCACACACTTATCAACGAGGAATTTGAAGGTCTTGATGTAGTTGTGTGTGCAAATCTTCCGTATTATATTACATCTCCTGTCATTATGAAGCTGCTTGAAGATAAGCTTGCAATACGGTCAATTACCGTTATGGTACAAAAAGAGGCGGCAGACCGTCTGTGTGCAGACCTTGGCACAAGACAGGCAGGTGCAGTTACAGCGGCAGTGAATTACTATGCAAAGCCCGAAATGCTTTTCAAGGTATCATCGGGCAGCTTTATGCCGCCGCCGAAGGTAGACAGCGCAGTAATAAAAATGACTTTGCATGACAAACCGCCCGTAAGTGTCAAAAGCGAGCAATTAATGTTTCGTGTAATAAAAGCCTCATTTGCGCAGAGAAGAAAAACTATTCTAAACAGCTTATCGAATGGTTTCACGCTGGATAAGAATAGTGTATCTATGGCGATAGAAAACGCAGGCATAAGCAAAACGGCAAGAGCCGAGCAATTAAAGCTTGATGACTTTGCAAGGCTTGCAAATGAGCTGAACATATTTATTGAAAAAAAGAAAACAGAAACGAGTGATAATTTTGACGTATAATGAAGCGTTGGAAAAAATAGATTCTCTGCTTGTATTCGGTTCGCACCCGGGACTTGACAGAATAAAAAAACTCCTTGATATAACCGGTAATCCGCAGGATAAGCTCAGATATGTACACGTTGCAGGAACGAATGGAAAAGGTTCTGTAAGCAATATGACGGCAAGCATATTAAAGTGTGCAGGATATAAAACAGGACTTTTTACTTCTCCTCATATAACGGGTTTTGGAGAAAGAATGCAGATAAACGGCGAACAGATCTCCGAGGAAGATATAGTATCCTTGACAGAAAGACTATTTCCTTTTGCAAAAGCTATGAACGAACAAGGCGAGATAATAACAGAGTTTGAGTTTGTCACGGTAATGGCATTTCATTATTTTTCAGAACAGAAGTGTGATGTTGTTGTGCTTGAAACAGGCTTGGGCGGCAGACTTGACGCAACAAACGTGATAAATAAACCTCTTTGCAGTGTGATAACCTCAATATCATTAGATCATACCGCAGTACTCGGAGATACTCTTGCGAAGATAGCGTTTGAAAAGTGCGGTATTATAAAAGAAAATTCAAAAACTGTTTTCTCCGTACAAGAGGACGAGGTAAACGACGTTGTTTTCACAGCCGCCGCAGTACGTCATAATACTATTTTTACTCCCGGTAATTTGCCTGTGGTTGAAAGTGACATAAGCGGTACAACGGTGCAGTATTTCGGGGCGAATATCAAATTGCCCTTACTCGGAGAACATCAAGTGGAAAATATGCGGCTTGTTTTAAGTATTGTGACTGCGCTTAATGAAAGCGGACTGTGTATAAGTCCGGAAAATGTAAAGCAGGGTATAGAAAGCGTAAAAATGCCTGCACGTTTCGAGCTTTTTTCAAAAGAGCCGCTGATAATAGTTGACGGCGCACATAATCCGGGTGGCTGTAAAGCATTGGCGGCATCAGTTGACAGATATTTAAGCGGCAAGAAGATTATTTGTATTATGGGTATGCTCAAAGACAAAGACAGCGTTTCGGCTATCAAGTATCTGAGAGGAAAATTCTGTAAAGTAATAACAACGTCTGTTGCAAACAGCCCCCGCAGACAAACGGCAGAGGAGCTGAAAACCAAAGCCAAAGATGTATTCCCCGATATAACAGCTTGTGAGGACTATAAGCAGGCAGTCGATCTTGCCCTCGAACTTGCA
>JAFOMO010000116.1 GCA_017418905.1 Clostridia bacterium
AAAGCAGTGAAACAGATACTATCATAGTACATATATAAGTGATTATAGAAGCAAGCTTCTTACCCTTGAAGCCTCTGTTGAATATGATGTAAAGTGCGGCAAAGGCAACAAAGCCGATTATTACGAACCAGAAGCTGAAAATATACATATTGCCGTAACCGTTTCCGGCAGTTTCTGCGGCTATTGCGCCGATAATACCGCCTGCAACAACAGACGCACCCGCCTGAACAACTATCGGCAGCCACTTTACGGCAAAGCCGTTTTGTGATACCTCTGATTTGCGTTTGTTTGCAACGAATAATGTCAAGAAGAAAACACCGATAATATATATTATATTCCAAATAATAATGCTTACTGCTGTCGGGCTTTCAAAGGCACTGTAAAAGGCACTCGCTGCAACGCTGAAGCCATAAGGAGAAAAAGCAATTATGATCGGTGTTGCAACAATGTTGTCAAAATCTATGCCGGGTATCATTTCACCAAGCAGCATATAGTATATGCATACCATACCTACCCAAATACCGTTTACCGCAAGAGTTATTATAGCCGTATCTACTATTGTACCGCAGCAGTATGCTATAAGTGCTGTAAACGTATATGCGGCGATTATCATAAGGATATTAGCAAGAATAGAGAAAAGTGCGAACCTGAAATATTCGCCGCTGCGTACTGCGATACCTATTGTGAGTACTGCTGCAACAATGTAAGGAATACTGATCGCCGTAATACCGCCCAACAGGTGAGAGATACAAAGCGTAGTGCGGTTTGAGGGCAATGCGCCGAACAGATCTACACTTCTTTTGTTGTGCAGAAACGAGAATGTTTTCATAGCAGATATTAAAGTAAACAGCGCAGAGAGCGCTTCAAAGATTATGAGAGAAACCAGTCCTATTTCTTCTGTAAAATCGTCGATAGAAATACAGTACATATCGAGGATAGGACCGAAAAGGATAAGAAGAAAAGTAAAAATTATTGCAATTTTTATGTTTCTTTTCAATGCCCATGTATAAAGCGGTTTAAACTGTTTACTTGAGAATGTTGTCAATGTCATAACCGACAGCCTCCATTTCGCTTATAAATACCTCTTCAAGAGTGAGAGGGAGCATTTCAAGATAAACGGGTCCGAGAGAGCGCAGGTATTTTTCGATCTCTTCGCCGTCGCCCTTGACAGTAAGATTGAGCAGCTTGCCTTGACGCTGTATTTTTACTACCTGAAGATCTTTGAACATACCTTCTCCGATCTCTTTTTCATATACGACTTGAATACGGTGAATACCGAGTTTAGCCTCGTCAAGCTCTTTTTCGAGAACAATGCCGCCGCTGTGGATAAGTCCTACATGGTCGCATACGTCCTCCAATTCACGCAGATTGTGAGAAGCAATGATAATTGTTGCGTTATTCTCCGAAACCATTTCTGCAAGAAGCTTTTTGATAAGCTGACGTACAACGGGGTCGAGTCCGTCGAAAATTTCGTCGAGCATTAAATATTTCGGACACGTTGAGAGGGCAAGCATAAGAGCTGCTTGACGCTGCATTCCCTTTGACATATTTATTACTCTGTCGTTTACGCTGATAGGGAACATACAGCAGAGCCTCTGATATTTACTTTCGTCCCACGAGGGATATATACTTCTGTACAGAGCCGCTAAGCTGTTAACGGTCGAGTTATTATAGAAGTAGGGGAAATCTGAGATAAAAAAGCACTGAGCTTTTACCTCGGGATTTTCAAAGGTAGATTTTCCGTCAATTTCAACGCTGCCGCCGTCGGGTTCATACACACCTGAAATGATACGCAGCAAGGTTGATTTTCCCGAACCGTTAGAGCCGATAAGACCGAACACGGAGCCGTCGGGAATGTTAAAGGATAAGCCGTTTAATGCTACCTTTTCTCCGAATTTTTTTGTAATATTATTGATTGACAGCATTATTATTTGTCACCTCCGGGATAAACATCATCAACGATAGCGATAACCTCGGGCTTTGTTATGCCCGCATTCGAGGCAGCCTTGACGACTTCGCCAAGCCGGTTTTTGACCTCGTTCTTTTTTCCGTCTATAGACGAAACATTGTCTGAAATAAAAGAGCCTTTTCCGACTGCCGAGTAAATATAACCGTTTTGTTCGAGCATCTGATACGCCTTTGAAACAGTGTTGGGATTAATGCCAAGCTCACTTGCCAATGCCCGAACAGTTGGCAGCTTGGCGTGAGGCCGGAGCACCTCCATACCTATAAGCCTTATAACATTGTTGTAAAGCTGTTCGTATATCGGTTCTCTGCTCTGATAGTTGATAGTAAACAAGTTCAAACCTCCTTCTTGTAAACTAAGAATAGTTTGTATTACTACAAGTAGTACAACTAATACAACTATAATATAACACTTACCTATTCGGTTGTCAATAGTTTTTTCAAAAAATTTTTTTAGTTTTAAGAGCTGTGATTTTTTTAGTTTTGAGAGTTCAGACTGTGCAAAAACCTATATCAGTGTAAATGATATTACAAATATTTTGAAATCTTATAGTGACATTGAAAAAATATAATGTAAACATTTTAAGTTGATCCATAATGCTATAAATGTTTTATATCTCAACTCTCAACACTAATAAACATAAAAGTTTTTATTGAAATAAATCGCTAAATAGATTATAATGTTTAAGTAATGATTCTGAAAGAAGTGGTTGTAATGTCAAAAAAGAAATATGGTGTTATAGGTCACCCGATAGGGCATACTTTGTCGCCGTTTATACATACAAGATTGATGAAGCTGTCGGGGATTGACGGAGAATATGGTGTTTACGATATTTTTCCCGATGAATTGGATAAGTGCTTTGCTGATACCTTGTCGCAGCTTGACGGCTTCAACGTAACAATTCCGCATAAGCAGGCAATTATTCATCTGATGAATGAAACAGATCAAACGGCTAAACTTTACGGTTCTGTCAATACGGTGCATATAACCCGTTCAAGCGAAAACAATTATACCGCAAAGGGATATACTACAGACGGCATTGGGTTTGTGTCTGCTCTTAAAACAGCAGGAATTTCTTTAAACGGTACTGTTACGATTGCAGGCTGCGGCGGCGTTGGCAGAGTGTTTGCAAACACCTGCGCAAAAGCGGGCTGTAAGCTTAATATCCTCGAAACGGCTGTGTCTCTCGACTTCGCAAGAAAATTTGCAGACGAGTTAAACGCTCGTTTTAACTGCGAGACAGCAAAGGTTTATGAAACGGCACTCTTTAACGGCGAGAGCGATTTATTTATTAATGCAACTCCGGTTGGAATGTTCCCGAAAGTAAATAACTGCGTTGTAAGTGATAGTATAATAGAGAAGTCGGGCGCAGTTTTTGATGCTGTGTATAATCCTTCTCAGACCCTTCTTGTGTCAAAGGCTCAGAGCATGGGCATTAAGGCTTTGTCGGGTATGACTATGCTTGTGTATCAGGCTGCGGCATCTCAGACTATCTGGAACGGCTCGCATTTTGATAATAAAGATATAGAGAAATTAGCTGAGGACTGTTATAAGGAGCTTGCAGGCAAATGAAAAAGAATATAGTATTATGCGGCTTTATGGGCAGCGGAAAAAGCACCGTGGGAAAGCTTCTTGCCGAAAAAATGGGCAGAAGGCTTATTGACACGGACGCTTATATAGTAAAAAAAGAGAATATGCCTATCTCTCGGATATTCGCCGAAAAGGGCGAGGAGTATTTCAGAGCGTGTGAAACGCAGGTCTGCAAAGAGCTGTCACTTCTTTCGGGGTGTATAATCTCAACGGGCGGAGGAACTCTTTTAAGAGAAGAAAACGCTGCCGAGATCAAGAAAAACGGTATTGTGTTTTTGCTTGACGTAGACGCAGACGCTGTTCTGTCAAGAATAGGAAACGACACTTCACGTCCTCTTTTGCAGAGAGAGGATAAAGAAACAGCGTTAAAAACGCTTATGTCGCAGAGAATGCCGCTGTACAACCGTGCCGCAGATTATGTTGTCAATGCCGCCGTGCCGCCGTGGCATGTGTGCGGCAGGATAATTGATATATACAACTCGGTTTCTTAGGAATCGTCAAGAAATAACTTGCACTTTCAGATTCGTCTAATTTGCCCGGTGTGTCGTTACAATACCTTGAAATACGTCAGTATTCCTGCGGTATTGTGCCTAACACAGAATAACTTATTCTTCGTCTGAATTGCACAACTTATTTCTTGACAATTCCTTAACATTGGAGGGATAATATTTGATATATATTAATTCGTGTATTCTGACCTTAATGCTTATATCGCCTGAATTTTTCGGTATTTATCTTAAAAAGAAAAAACTTCTTGATACTAATATGATATGTATTCTCATTTTGCTTTCGTCACTTCTTCTCCGTCTGATTTATATTTCTTATACGGGCATAGGAACACGACAGCATGATGTTCATACGTTTTTTAAGAACAACGGCGGACACGCAGAATATATACTGTATTTATTCGATAATCACAAGCTGCCCGATTTTGACCCAAGAGATATTTGGCAGTTTTATCATCCGCCTTTGCACCATATAATTTGCGCATTGTGGCTCACCGTTGTTGACCTTATAGGGCTTGACTATACAACAACGGGTATTAATTCACTTCAGGTATTGACGGTCATTTATTCGTTCTTGTTTTCGGTATTTGCTTACAAAACGCTGAAACGCTTTGATCTGAGTGACAAAATGCTGCCCGTTTGTACGGCTCTGGCATCATTTCACCCGACGCTTATATTGTTGTCGGGCAGTATCAATAATGATATGCTCTCCGCAATGTTTGGTATGATGTCTATATATTACGCTGTAAAATGGTCGCAGGACAGGAAGTGGTCTGCAATAGTATTAACTGCTTTTTCTGTCGGATTAGGTATGATGTCAAAGCTTACAGTAGGACTTCTCGCCCCTGCGATAGCGGCTTTATTCCTGACGGTATTTATCAAGAATATCAAGGAATGGAAGAAGTCGATACTTCAATTTGTTGTATTCGGTATTATTTGCATACCCCTGGGTATGGCGTGGCCTGTAAGAAGCTTTGTAAAGTTCGGCGTGCCTTTCAACTATGTTCCGCTTATGGATAAAAATGTCGGACAGTATATCGACAGATCGGCTTTTTCAAGATTTATAGATTACAGACCGTATCAGTTAGCTTCACCCTTTACGCAGTGGAGTTGGTCGGGACACCCGTACAACGAGTTTAACCCGATAATTGCATTGCTTAAAAATGCTTGCTTTGACGAGGGAACTTTCTTTGATAAAAGTATTACCTTGCAGAGCTTTTGTACAGTGTTGTTTTTTGTAAATATCATTGTATCGGTATTTGCAGCTGCAGGACTTATTATAATGCTTTGGAAGAACAAAAATATCAAGCTTGAACTTAAACTGATAGTAGGTATAGTGACAGCCGTAATATTCGGAAATTACTTGATGTTCTGCGTAAATTATCCGTTTGTATGCACCGAGAATATGAGATACTGCGTACCGCTTATCTTTGTAAATGCGTTGTCGATCGGTAAATATTCGGAATTTGCGGACGAGCACAGCGGCAGAAAGTTTTTGTCCAGAAGTTCGGACATAATGAAGAAATGCAGTTTATTGTTCTGCACACTTACTGCATTTGTTTATACGGTTATGAGCTTTTATGAGGTATGGATAACGACTTTATAATGCAGACCGTGCAAAAACTCAAATTTGCATTGAAAACCCCTCCTGTTAGGGGAGGTTGTTAGTAATACACAAAACCAACTTCTAAAATAGCATATATTTCAGTTGCTTTGTTGACTCCACTGAAAGGGGAGGTGTCACAAGGGACGTTAGTTCCTTGTGACGGAGGGATTTTTGCACCGTCTGAATGGAAAATTGAAAAGGAAAATGGAAAATTGAAAGTTGAAAGTGGAAAGTTGAAAGTGGAATACAAGTCCTCGCTCAACTCTTAACTCTCAACACTCGACACTCGACACTCAACTCTCAGCTTATTGTTCAGTTGTGTATAACAGGTAGAAAAGGAAAGATAAGTATGAATATAGCAATAGTAGGCTTAGGCGTTATCGGCGGTTCTCTCGCAAAGGCTTTTGTAAAATATACTGACCATACGGTGATCGGATTAAACAGAACAAGGTCTGTTGCGGAAAAGGCTCTTGCAGACGGCGCAATACATGAGATAGGCTCTTTGGAAACACTAAAAAAAGCTGATATAGTATTTATGTGTACATACCCAAAGCATATTATAAGCTTTGTAGAAGAAAACGCAGGGTACTTTAAAGAAAACTGTATCGTTACGGACGTATGCGGTATTAAGGGCGAAATATGTCCTGCGTTAACAGATATATGCGACAGAAACGGTCTGCGTTTTATCGGTTCTCACCCAATGGCAGGAAAAGAAAAATTCACCTATGAAGCGTCTGAGGCTGAATTATTTAAAGGCGCAAGCTATATTATTATACCGTGTAACGGCGGTGACGAGGCTGTTGAAACTATCAAAGAGCTTGCCTTGTCGATAGGCTTCGGAATGATACGTATGACTACGCCCTCAGAGCATGACAGAATGATAGCCTTTACTTCACAGCTGCCGCATGTGCTTGCGTGCGCTTATGTACAAAGTCCGTGCTGCCCTAATCATGTCGGATTTTCCGCAGGCAGCTATAAGGACGTTTCAAGAGTTGCGTCAATAAACGAGAACCTGTGGACGGATCTGTTCTTGAACAACAAAGAGCCGCTTTCTCTTGAATTGCAGATACTTATTGACAATCTCACCGAGTTTAATAATGCTATTAAGAATAATGACTCGGATAAACTGCGTAATATGCTTAAAGACGCTCGTCTTGTAAAGCAGGGCTTAGGCGAATAGAGGGGGACGATCATGTCGGATATTTGTATAAGCCCCTCTGCTGTTTTCGGCAGAGTATCTGCTCCACCGTCAAAAAGCGACGTACACAGGGCGATCATATGTGCCTCTCTCGCAAAGGGCAAAAGCCGTATTTCGCCTGTTGCTTTGTCGCAGGACATACTCGCAACGATAGACTGTATAAAGGCTCTTGGTGCACAGATACAGCTTGACGGCAGCGGTATTATTGTAGATTCAACGAAAATAAATACCACGGAAAAAGCCGAAATGATGTGCCGTGAATCGGGTTCTACTCTGAGGTTTCTCATACCTGTTGCGGCATCTCTCGGAGTAAACGCAGTCTTTACGGGTAAGGGCAGACTTCCGCAAAGACCTATCGGAGTATTTACCGATATATTGCCAAAGCACAATGTTGAATGTATAACAAATGGCGGTTTGCCGTTTGAGATAAAGGGCAGACTTACCTCGGGCAGATTTGAAGTGCCGGGAGATATAAGCTCACAGTTTATTACAGGCTTGCTTTTTGCGCTGCCGTTGCTTGACGGCGACAGCGTAATATCTCTTACAACTCCTTTGCAGTCGCAGGGATATATCAATATGACTTTAGACGTAATGAAGAGCTTTGGTATTGATGTAAAATACAATGATAACGAATTTTTTGTAAAAGGCGGACAGAAGTATATACCGCACGATTATACAACAGAGGGCGATTGGTCGCAGGCGGCTTTCTTTATGGTCGGCGGTGCGATCGGCGGCAGTGCCACAGTATGCGGAGTACGAAAAAATTCATATCAGGGCGATAAAAAAATAGCAGAGCTTTTAGAGCAGTTCGGAGCAAAGGTAGAACAGAGTGATGATACAGTTACCGTTTCAAAGGGAGAACTAAAGGGTATTGATATAGACGTATCGCAAATTCCCGATTTAGTGCCGATACTTTCGGTATGCGCCTGCTTTGCAAAGGGAAAAACGCATATATACAATGCAGGGCGAGTAAGGCTTAAAGAGAGCGACAGACTTACCGCAATTGCTAATGCACTGAACGCTTGCGGCGGTAATGTAACAGAAGAGCCGGAAGGACTGATTATTGAGGGAGTACCGAGCTTAAAGGGCGGTTTTGCGGACGGCTGCAACGATCACAGAATAGTAATGTCTATGGCGATAGCCGCACTTTGCAGTGAAGAGGGAATAACAATTTCCGATAAAGAAAGTATTACAAAGTCATATGATAACTTTTTTGATGATCTGATTTGTATAAAGTGGAAAGTTGAAAGTGGAAATATTGAAAACTTCAAACTCCACACTTAAATAATAAGTAGGTGTGAAATAATGGGTTCTTTTTTTGGTGATAAGATAAGAATTTCCGTGTTCGGAGAAAGTCACGGTACGGCTATGGGCGTAATTATTGACGGATTGCCTGCCGGAGAAGAAATAGATATGAACGAAGTTTATGTTCAAATGCAGAGAAGAGCACCCGGCGGTGATAAAACTGCAACTCCCCGTAAGGAGGCGGACTTTCCCGAGGTGCTTTCGGGAATGCTCAATGGCAAAACAACAGGCGCACCGCTTGCCGCAGTTATACATAATACAAATACTCGCTCGTCTGATTACGGAAATCTGATTTCTTCTCCTCGTCCCGGACACGCAGATTATACCGCATATCTGAAATACGGCGGCTGTAACGACATTCGGGGCGGCGGTCATTTTTCGGGCAGGCTTACGGCAAATATTGTGTTTGCAGGCGCAGCTGCAAGACAAATTCTGAAACGAAAGGGCATAACCATTGCCGCACATATATATTCTATCGGCAATGCGTATGATACTCCTTTTGAGCCTTGCGGTATTACAGATGAATTGACAGATAAACTTAACAAGTCAAAATTTGCTCTTGTAAATGATGACTGCGAAAACTCAATGCGTGAAGTAGTCGAAGCGGCACGTCTTGACGGTGACAGCGTTGGCGGTATAATTGAATGTATAATACAGGGTATGCCAAAGGGCGTGGGTGATCCGATGTTCAACGGCGTTGAAAATGTCATTTCTGCGGCTGTGTTCGGAGTTCCTGCCGTTAAGGGTATTGAGTTTGGTTCGGGTTTTTCGGGTACGCTGAAACGAGGTTCGGAGAATAACGACGAGTTTTATTATGACGAACAAGGCAATATTCGCACTTATACAAATAATCACGGCGGCGCATTGGGTGGTATTACAAGCGGTATGCCGATAATATTCAGAGCCGCAGTAAAGCCTACTCCGTCTGTATCGGTTGAACAGAAAACCGTAAATTTGCAGACAGGCGAAAATACGACCGTTGTTGTAAAGGGACGGCATGACCCTTGTATCGTTCCGAGAGCTGTTCCGGTGATCGAGGCGGCAGCGGCAATTGCGGTAATCAACGTTCTGTAATTGAAAATTGAAAATGGAAAATGTAAAATTGATCATTGGTGAGAATAATGGTTGCGTGCAATAGAATTTTTGTTTGATTATGCAGAGCGCAAAATTTTCAATTTTACATTAGTTTAAGTGGGGTTTTTTTATGGACTTAACAAGTGTAAGAGATGAAATAGATGCCGTTGACGAACAAATTGTTGCTTTGTTTAAGAAACGAATGGATCTATCTGTAAAGGTTGCGGAGAATAAAATAAAAACAGGTTCTCCTGTGCTGAATGCAAAGAGAGAAGAAGAGGTATTGTCGAAGATAGAGAAGCTCGGCGGTGAATACGGTCACTATGCAAGGCTTTTGTATGGAAACGTCATGGAACTTTCAAGAGATCTGCAATATACTATAATCAACGGTGATAATTCTCTGCGTAATGTTATCAAGAATGCAGAAAGACATTTTTGCACAGATTCGCCCGATTTAAAGGTCGCTTGTCTGGGCGGAGAGGGTTCTAATTCGCATATAGCGGCTATGAAAATATTTCCAAATGCGGAAGTTGCTTTGCAAAAAAACTTTGACAAGGTTTTTGAGAAGGTCGAAAACAATATTTGTGATTTCGGTGTTCTGCCTGTTGAAAACAGCAGCGCAGGTTCTGTTTCGAGAGTGTATGATCTTATATTGAAGTATCGCTATTACATTGTAGGAGAAATTGAGCTGCCTATTGAACATTGTCTTTGCGGTATTCCGCAGACGGATATTTCAAACATTGAGCACGTTTTGTCGCACGAACAAGGGCTTGCTCAATGCTCGCTGTTTCTGAGCGAGAACGGCTATACAACACAGAAGGTGCCGAGTACGTCTGTTGCCGCAAAAACTGTTGCCGCAGAAAAGCGCATAAACTGGGGTGCAATTTGTACAAAAGAATCTGCGGACAGCTATGGATTGAAAGTGCTTGACAAGAATATTCAGAATAATGACGATAACTGCACAAGATTTATTGTCATTTCTAAGAAGGCAATAATCACCGAAACAGCAGATAAAGTATCGTTGTGTTTTTCACTTCCTAACAGACCGGGTTCTCTTTATACGGTGCTTTGCCGTTTTTCGTCACACGGGTTCGATCTTACAAAGATAGAGTCAAGACCGCTGCCTCATTCGCAGTTTGACTATCTTTTCTATCTTGACTTTGTGGGAAATCTGCACGATGAAGAAAATTCAAGAATGATCTGTTCTCTTGCTGAAGAACTGCCGGAGTTTTCGTTCTTGGGAAACTACTAATTCAATGTGCAATGTGCAATGCAGACCGTGCAAAAAGTAAAGTTTGTTTAAATCAAGCTTTATTGCGCCGCCTTGGAGCGGCGGGGAAAGTTTGGCTTTAGGCGGAAGTAAGGGGCATTTTCTGCCAAAATGCCCCTCTTTCAAAAACAGTCCGCAGGACTGTTTTTGAAATTCACCCCTAAAAGGGCTGGAGTACGCCTGCGGCGATTGTGGGGACGCTGTCCCCACACCCCTGCAAGCCTTTTGAAAAAGGCTTGACCGAATACTTATTTGTTGGTTTTTGCACGGTCTCCATTGCACATTGTAAATAGAGGGGTGATC
>JAFOMO010000117.1 GCA_017418905.1 Clostridia bacterium
AGCGGCATAGTCGCCGTTTGTTTTGTCGGCTGGTTTTTCTATAATAAAGTCGGGAATATCTGCATTTGCAAGGTCTCCCTTTTCAATATCTGCTGCAAGTGCGTTTTGTACGGCAGCTTTAAGATCTTTTACAGCGTTTAATGCAATTTCTGACATTTTATGTTTCTCCTTTTTTCTTTAGTGCTATTTCAAGGTGATGTTCGCTTTGTACGTCGGTATTGAAGTCTATCGTATAATCAATAGTAATAGTACCGCCGTTTTTATCAATATCAATAACAATGCTTTCTGCGTAAATGCCTATCGACATATAGCCCATAGGCGTTGTGTAAATGCACTGGTGACGAACACCTCTGTCTAAGATAAGCTCTGTGCGTTTGTCCTCGATAAGCTTTCGCAGAACTATTTTTTTCTCTGATTCTATTATAATGGTATTGCTTATATACTCGCCGTCTTCGTTGGGGTCGTACTCTTTATACCTTATATATTTCTTTCCGCCTCTTTCGGTATAAGACGCAGAAGTTGTAACGTCTATGGTGTCGGATTCGTCGTCAACAGTCTGAGTGCCGACTATCGTAATAATATAGTTATCCAAATCAAAACCTCTCTTAATACTTTTGTATATCAACACGGCTGACATTTTCGCCTATATTTGAGTTAAGGAAGATAGACGCAATGTTTGAAAAGCCCTCTGTGCGGTCGCTTACAAAGAATTTACATTCGCCCGATCTTTCGTGATCGTTGAGCAGACAGTTTTCTGTGAGTACGGCGGCGGCACATTTTGCGGTTTCTTTTCCGCTGTCTATGAGCACAACGTCCATACCGACATATTCGCCTATAACGGGCTTTAAAATGGGGTAGTGCGTACAGCCTAAAATAATGGTATCAACGCCGTTGTCTTTAAACTCCTTTAAATATCTTTCAACGGTAAGACGTGCTATCGGGTCTTCGGGAGAAATAAAGCCCTCTTCTACAAGCGGTACAAACAGCGGACATTCTCTTTGGAATATCTTCAAAGACGGGTCTGTTTTCTCCAGAGCCTTTTTATATGCGCTGCTGAGAATGGTCGCTCTTGTGCCGATAACGCCTATTTTGCCGTTTTTCGTTGCCTGCGCCGCCGCAGCAGCAGTGGGCGCAATTACATTAATATACGGTACATTCAGCATTTCGTTCAACTCATTTGACGCAGTAGAGCTTACTGTGCCGCAGGCGGCAATGACCATTTTAACATTATGACTCAGCAGAAAACGAGCGTCCTGTGCGGCATATCGCTTGATAGTTTCAACGCTTCTGTTGCCGTATGGTACTCTGCCCGTATCACCGAAATATATAATATCTTCACAGGGCATGAGGGAATGAAGCTGCTTAACGGCAGTCAAGCCCCCCAAGCCCGAATCAAATACGCCAATGGGACGGTTACTCATAATAAAAACCTCCGTAGTTGAAAGTGGAAAGTTGAAAGTGGAAAGTTGAAAGTGGAAAGTGGAAATTTGAAAATCTTAACTCTCAACTCTCTAACACTTGTTTTAACCATACAATCTATTTTACCATAACTAAGCCCGATATGCAATTATTATTTGAAAATTAAAAAAAGTAGTGACAAATTGAAGAAGATAGGGTATAATCATAATATTATTGTATTAATTATATTGAAAGGAATGCTTGACTTATGATAAATAAGGCATTTGACATTGTAACAAAAAAGGTAAATTCCGCACTTTCTTCGCAGGGTTATACTATGCAGAGTGTACCGAGTACAGATTCAAATGAACTGGTAAAGCTGTTCATAGGCGAGGATACAGCTTATTCCGTAATATACTATAAAGATAAAAAACACATGGTAATGCGCACCTGTTCTATGACAGAGGACGGACCCGACAACGAATGGAAAACCATAGGTACATGGATGTTTGACCCTGCAACAGATAAAGAGAAAGAGGCAGAGTCGATAGGCAGCGATTTTGCCGAAAACGTGTCTGCGCCCATATTCAGACAAGCCGCAAAACAACAGCAGAAGAAGAAAAAGAAAAACTCTGATGACGGCGGCGGAGATCCAGTGTTCTTTGCAAAAAGACTTGTTGCGGTATTCCCCGAGCTTAAAGACGAGATAAAAGACGAAGAGGATTCATACGAAGAATTTCGAGCCGTTACCTTTGCAAGAGAGCATATTGTTCCTAAAGTTATCGCACTTTTAAAGGATGATGATACAGACGATATAAATAAGCTGTCCGAGATCCTTTCCGCACAGTATTCTTACGGTGATATAGACACAAGACCTATAATCACTATGGTAATACTCAACGCTGTTACGGAAGAATCGCAAAAAGAGGCTATAAAGGCAGAAATGAGCGACGATCTCAAAAAAGCATGGAAAGCCGCCGAAAAATACAGAGGCAAAAAGGTCAAGCCCGCAAAGAAACAGAAGCAAAGCTTTATGCAGAAAATGATGGAGCAGAGCATTGAAAACAAAAAGCTTTATGATGAAGGAAAACTTTAAATCAATTCTCAATGCAGACCGTGCAAAAACCAACAAATAAGTTTTCGGTCAAGCCTTTTTCAAAAGGCTTGGCGGCGAGTCGCCGCTCACAATAATGCAGTCATACAAAATAAAACCGTGAGTTTATTGCATGCGGTCAAAGTTTGGACTTTGAAAAATTCCACTTTTCACTTTCAGCTTTTAACTTTTAAATAATTCCACTTTCAACTTTCAACTTTCCACTTTTAAAAAATTCCACTTTCAAATTTTCACTTTTGAAAAAAGTTCTTTTTCCGCATTGTAAAAAATAAGTGTTGACATTATAAAAAAAATAGTGTATAATATACAGCAGTCAATTTAATATTATAAATACGATGATAGGGTAAAAGACAGCAGAAAATCATTTTCAGAAAGCCGTTGGCTGATGTGAAACGGCAATGACCTGTTAGTTGAGCTCCCCCTTGAGTGGTCAACCGAAAGATTTTTATATATCAAGTAGGAAGAACGGCTCCTCACCGTTAGAAGAGGTTGGCATTATTAGTGCTGAAAGAGTGGGTTTGAAATATAACCAATAAAAGTGGTACCGCGGAAACTTTGAATCATAGTCTTCGTCTTTTTGAATAAAGACGAGGGCTTTTTTTACGTTTATCCGTATACCGCAAAAACTCTTTAAGTGATTTTTACATTGATTAAGGAGAAGTATCATGAAAAACTACAACCGATACAAAAGACAGTATTTTAATCCGCCCGTGTGCGAGTATAAGTGGGTAAAAAAGGAATATGTCGAGAAAGCCCCCACCTGGTGTTCTGTCGATCTGCGTGACGGAAACCAGTCGCTTATCATACCTATGAGCATTGACGAAAAGCTCAGATTTTTTGATCTGCTCGTAAAGATAGGCTTTAAAGAAATAGAGGTCGGCTTTCCTGCCGCAAGTGAAACAGAGTATAATTTCCTGCGCAGACTTATTGACGAGAACCGTATTCCCGATGATGTTACCGTACAGGTGCTCACACAGGCGAGAGAGCATATAATTCTCAAAACATTTGAGTCGCTCAAGGGCTGTAAGAATGCAATAGTACATTTCTACAATTCCACATCTTACGCACAGCGTGAGCAGGTGTTCAAAAAGTCAAAAGAAGAAATAAAAGAAATAGCCGTAAACGGCGCAAAGCTTATCAAAAGACTTCAGCAGGAGCAGGGAACGGATTTCCGAATCGAGTATTCGCCCGAATCGTTCACAGGCACAGAACCCGAGTACGCTCTCGAGGTGTGCAACGCTGTTCTTGACGTATTACAGCCGACTCCCGACAAAAAGGCTATTATCAATCTCCCCGTAACGGTCGAACATTCTTTGCCGCACATTTACGCAAATCAGATAGAGTATATGTCCGACAGATTAAAGTACAGAGAAGCAATAGAGCTGTCGCTTCATCCGCATAACGACAGAGGGTGCGGAGTTGCCGATACCGAACTGGGACTCCTCGCAGGCGCAGACAGAGTAGAGGGTACGCTTTTCGGAAACGGCGAGAGAACAGGCAATGTCGATATTGTAACTCTCGGTATGAATATGTTCTCGCAGGGAGTTGACCCTCAGCTTG
>JAFOMO010000118.1 GCA_017418905.1 Clostridia bacterium
GAACACCTCACTCCGCATGATATGGACACACTTCTCAACAAGAAGTCGGGTCTTCTCGGTGTATCGGGCATTTCGTCTGATGACAGAGATGTAACAAAGGCAGCTAAAGAGGGCAACAAGAGAGCACAGCTTGCACACGAGATACTTGAGTATGAGATCGCAAAGTTTGTAGGCGGTTATTATGTTGCATTGGGCGGCTGTGACGCAATGGTATTCACAGCAGGTCTGGGCGAGAATCAGCACCACCACAGAAAGGTCGTATGCCGGTATCTTGAATGTCTGGGCGTAAAGCTTGACGAAGAGAAGAACAAAGAGATGATCCTGGGCAAGTGCGGCAAGATCTCTGCCGAGGATTCAAAGGTAGAGGTTTATGTAATACCCACAAACGAAGAGCTTGTTATCGCAAGAGATACTAAAGCACTCGTTGAAAAATAATTCACAATGCGCAATTCGCAATTTGCGCTCATACACAATAAAACCGATACTGTATTGCACGCAGTCAAAATTCTTACTATGTTATACTAAGGTATAAAGTTATCAGTACATAATTCAAAATAAAAAACAAGTCAAGCCGTATTTTTGATGAATCGTCTTGACTTGTTTTGATATAAGTAATTGACAAATTACTACAAAAATGTTACTGTATTCATTGAGAGTACTACACTTAGTGGTAGGCGGTTTGCTCCCGTAAAAGGGAGGTGATAACTTATGGATATTGTTAAATTGATTTGTCAAATAATTGTAACAATTATTCAGGTTATCTCTTTCGTTTATAAGATCAAAAAAGATCATAAACAAAAGTAAGTTTCTTACTTAAAAAATAAGAAACACCGCCCAACTTCCCAATTAACGGTGTTTCTTATTCACTAATCATTGGGAGTAACCGCTTACTATGCAGTACTCTTGTTACTATTATACTACACCAAAACTATAAAAATGTCAAGATGAATTAAAAATAAAACGGAATGACTTGGTGAATGAACTTTTAGTATAAAAAAGTATAAAAATTCTACTTTCCACTTTCAAATATCCACTTTCAATTCAAAATTTTGTCAAAAATATTTATTGACTTTTTCGGAGAGTTATTATATAATTGATATGTTATTCTGAGATGAATAACTCCTTGCTCCGTGTGAGTACGGAGCCAAAGTCCAAAAGGAGGTGCAAAATATGGAAAAATTACAGTATTCTTATGAGTCTGTACTTGTAGTTTCCGCAAAACTCGGTGATGAAGGTATTGCAAAGGTAGTAGATTACTTCAAAGGCGTAATCGAAAGACACGCAACCTTCGAGAGCGTTGACGAGTGGGGCAAGAGAGCTCTTGCTTATCCTATCAACAAGGAAACAGAGGGCTTCTATGTTCTCTACAACTTCACAAGCGACGCTGATTTCCCGGCAGAGCTCGATAGAAGATACAAGATCACAGACGGCGTTCTTCGTTCTTTGATCATAAAGAAAGAAGCTTAATGGAGGGGTAATTATATGAATTTAGTTACACTTATGGGCAGGCTCACTGCTGCTCCCGAGCTTAAAACAACTTCTTCGGGAATTAATTATTGCCGTTTTACTCTCGCCGTTGACCGCAGGTTTCAGAAACAGGGTCAGGACAAACAAACCGATTTTATAAGCTGCGTTGCCTGGCGTCAGACTGCCGAGTTCATTTGCCGCTATTTCGTAAAGGGTCAGCTTTTGGCTGTATCAGGCAGTATCCAAACAGGCTCTTATACCGATAATACAGGCAATAAACGATATACAACAGACGTTGCTGTAGATAATGCTTATTTTACCGGCGATAAGAGAGAAAACAACGGCGGTGCCCGTAATAACTTCCCCCCCGATGATTACTACGAGAACAATGCTCCCGCAGCACCCGTAGCAAACAACAGCTTTTCAAATGACAACGAGGACTTCGTTCCTCAGGGAAATTCAAGAGGTACAGATAAGAGCTTTTTGACTCCTTCTGTTCCCGATGATCTGCCGTTCTGATATTACGGCATTTATTATAATTTAAAAATCAGAAATTATAATATATAAAATATTATAAAAAGGAGCGAGAACAATGGCTGACAGACCGGAAAGAGATAACCGCAGAAACCGCAAGAGCCGCAAGAAGGTTTGCAACTTTTGTGTGGATAAAGTAGAAACTATCGACTATAAAGACATCTCTAAGCTGCGCCGCTATCTCTCTGAGAGAGCTAAAATACTCCCCAGAAGAGTAACAGGCACTTGCGCACGTCATCAGAGAGGTCTTACTGTTGCTATTAAGAGAGCAAGACATCTGGCTCTTCTCCCTTATACAAGCGACTGATAATTACAGACTATTTTATTTGGAGAGTGTTTTTGCACTCTCCTTTTTTTGCTTTTTTTAATTTATTTCTTGACAAATGTATTCTGTGTATGTATAATTGTATTAGTGTAAATAGTACATATGTTATACATATAAAAAATATTGTAAAAAAATTATTTTTTGAATTATTTGATTATTTACAAGTTCTTAAAAATTGGTATAATATAAATATGTATGCAGAATAATGCAAAAATCAGGAGGTTATACTTATGAAAAAAGCTGTCATCACATTGATAGTGATCGTTTTGGTTCTGGCGATCGGAGGAGCGGGATATTTCTTTGTATTACCGCAGCTCAACGGCACTGCCGATATTGGCAATATAGCATATGTTGCGTCGGTCGATGATCTTATGCACGGTTTTTATTTTACGTCAAACAGATACAGCGGTGTTATCGAAACACAAGAGGTAGTTGCGGTAGAAGCTGACTTCGACAAGAAAATAAAAACAACGTATGTTAAAGAGGGGGATCACGTTAAGAACGGTGACAAGCTCTTTGAGTATGATGTAGATGAAATGCAGCTCACACTTGAACAGTATCAGCTTGATATTGAACAATATGAAAGCGAGATAAAAGCAAACAACGATAGAATTGCATCTTTGGAGAAGGAAAAAAAGACGGCAACAGCTAACCGTCAGCTTACGATCAACAACGATATAGATTCTATAAGATTAGAGATCAAGAAAAAAGAGTACGATAAAGACACGAAAAATCGTGATATTGAGAAATTAAAAAAGTCGATCGATAACAACGTTGTTGTTTCAACAGTCGAAGGCGTTGTTCAGAGTGTTGACGATCCTAATGCCAAGGGTTATGTTACGATCACTTCAAACGGCGATTACAGAATAAAGGCAATTGTCAGCGAACAGAATATAGGCGAGTTTGCGATAGGTCAGAGAATGATAATTCGTTCGAGATTAGACGAGTCTGTTACATGGGGCGGAGAGGTGTCTATTATTGATACGGCAAAGCCTATCATAAGCACAGATATGAACAGCGAGAATATGGCAACAAAGTATCCCGTGTATATAGAGCTTGATACGGCAGAAAACTTAATGGTCGGTCAGCACGTTACAGTTGAGGCTGATATTGGCATTGACGAAACGCCGAGAGAGGGCGTATGGCTCGATGATTATTATATAAGCGATATTGACAGCAAACCTTATGTATGGGCTGAGGGCAGCAATGCTAAACTTCAGAAGCGTTATGTGGTGCTTGGAGAGTATGACGAAACAGCAATGAAGTATGAAATAAAATCGGGTCTTACTCTTGAAGATAAGATAGCTTTCCCCGAAATAAGATTGTTTGAGGGTATGAAGGTCACATACAATGAAAACGATCCTGCTCTCGATATGGGTATGGACATGAATATGGAAGGCGTTACCGTTACCGATGGTATGATGGGTGACGGCGCAGAAAATACGGCAGCTTCGGAAGGAAACGCAGAACAGGCAGCGACATCACAAACAGAAGCAGCGCAAGCGTCTGCCGCTGAGTAAGGAGGCAGTTCTATGATCTTGACTTTGAACGGAATATATAAGAACTATCTTACCGGGAGTATGGAAGTGCCTGTACTGAAAGATATTAATTTGTCTGTTGAAGAGGGAGATTACCTCGCTATTATGGGACCGTCAGGTTCGGGCAAGTCTACACTTATGAATATTATAGGCTGCCTTGATAAGCCTACTTCGGGTCAGTATCTTTTTGACGGAGTTGACATATCCCGTCAGAATGACGCAGCCCTATCAAAGATACGCAACAGCGGTATAGGCTTTGTATTTCAGAATTTTAATCTGTTACCCCGACAGACGGCTCTTGAAAATGTTGAGCTTCCTTTATTGTATGCGAATGTACGCAAAAAGAAAAGAAGAGAGATAGCGGCTCAGGCTCTGGAAAAGGTAGGACTTGCAGACAGAATGAACTTTTTGCCTACACAGCTTTCGGGCGGTCAGAAGCAGAGAGTTGCAATTGCCCGTGCTATTGCAAACAAACCAAAGATACTTCTTGCAGATGAGCCTACCGGTGCTCTTGATTCAAAATCGGGCGATCAGGTTATGGAGCTTTTCTCACAGCTTAATTCCGAGGGTATGACTATTGTTATGATAACTCATGAAAAAGCTGTTGCGGAATGTGCAAATAAAACTATCGTCATTTATGACGGCGAGATCAAGACTATGGAAGAATTTGAGAGTATCCTTAACGAAAGAAGAAACAGTAGAGGAGATGACCGGAATGGGTAAATTTAAAGCAAGATATGTTGTTGTTCCTCTGATAATTGCCGGTATAGTC
>JAFOMO010000119.1 GCA_017418905.1 Clostridia bacterium
AACCGCTGAAACTCTGTACAAGTTCCAGCGGTACTCATTGACAAATTCTAAAATTTGCAGTATGATATTACCAAACAAGGATACATCTTTCGCCAAAGGTGTATTCTTGGGACTTGCGACAGCTCCACCTGTTGCAGGTCTTTTTTTTAGCTCAAAAATCAATTCCCCGATAAATAGCTTACGCAGGTAGTTTTGCTTCAGACAAGTTCCCCTCTTGCTCGGTTTAAAACAACAAACAAATTTTTAAGCCTTCAACAGTTTTTAGATATTCACTTTTTTATATTCTAAGCCCGTAAGCAAAATTTGTCAAGTATGTTTTATACATGATTTATAAATTTTGCTGACAAGCTCCAGAGGGAAAGGCGGACGGCTTGAGCCGCTTCGGCGGGTCCCCATTGCTCAAAAACGCAACTACCCCACCGAAGCGGCGCTATGCCGTTCGGCTTTCGTTCTGTTCTTCTTCGACAATTTCAGTTCCAGTATGCACATACTCGCCTAATTTACTATCCCACGAAAAGACCAATTTTGCAACGAGTACCGCCGATGTCGGTTTTTCATCTGCTTCAACGTGTATCAAATCGCCCGTTTCTATCTCGTCAAGTTTCAGCTCCTGACGGACAGCACGCATTATCCCCGTAAAAGCAAACATTCTGCGATTACGGAGAACGGACAACAGAGTTTTTACAACTTCCTCGTTTTGATCATCTGTTCCTGCTAAGTAGTCGGAAGCCTTAACAGCATATTTAGCGACCTCAGCAACAGCGGATTTTATAGACTTTGTATAGACTTTTCCATTTACGGTAAATCCCTTGTTTCGACACAATCTTATATCAACTATAGGAGTATATTTCACGCCCAGAGCCTGCGCCCAGAGGGCAGAAAGTTCTTTCTGCGGTAGATAATCATTGTCAAAATAACTCTTTTCTACAGCCCATATACAGTGCAAATGCGGATGATATGTAATAGGCATAGTATTTCTATTAACAGTGATTTCTAAAGCCCTGAAAGCTCCCTTGATAAACTTCATACGCTTAACATCAACAAGACGCTGATATGATTTATAAAGCAAGTCGCAGGTTTCGCCCAGCTCGTCACCCGTTGGATTTTTTACGGTCAGAGTAACGAACAGAAATACATATTCACTCTGGAGCTTTTCAGTGACAGCGGCTACTTGTGAGAATACTTTCAAGCTCTTACGCTTCGCACACTGAGGGCAGAGAGGATCAGAGCAGAAATTAGCGTGAGAAAGCCTAACGGTCTCATCATCATAAAGACCGAACTCCAAAAAACTACCGCACTCTTTAACCCTTGCGGCTCTCTTAAGCTCTCCAATTCTTTGCAGGACTTGAGAATATTTCAAGCTATATATTTTTTTAGGCTGAAAAACTCCGCCAATTTCGTTCATTAAGTCACTTGCTTTATGCATTTTCTGCCCTCCTTTCTCTCATCCCGAGATGTTTGTATAGTATCAAGTTAAGAAGGCTCTCGGCACTACGTGCCGACGGTGGCGATCTGCGCAGACTCAGACCGCCTGCGGCGGTCTGATCTGCCGCAGCTCCTGCCACCTTACAGCAACGGCTGCGCCGTTGCTGACCCTTCTTTTTTTCTTTTCTGTTGGTTTTCTGCTTTACTCTATAAAAACTTTTTAAAGAACCCTCCCGTTGATCGGTCGGTCTTGACTGATTTTTGAAAATGCGTTACTGAAAGAAAATTGTTTTCAATATAATCAACAACCACCTAAACCAGCAAATTATTTATATACTGTTAGTTTTCTTTTGCAATTAAGGACGATAATTTTTCTATCGAGTGGGTAAGATATGCAGTTGTAAGCTTTCTATACCGCCCTTACTCTCTGGGCTGGATGCGCTCAGACGGCGCGCGCCTTTAATTCGCTTTGCGTGGCAACTCATACTTTTGACCTGTATGCTTGCAACCGCTCAAAACTCAATGCTTTTTCATACCCTAAGGACTGTATTATAAATTTCGGAGAACAATCAGAAATTATATAAACAGCCACCACATAATCATAACAAACAACAGTAATATTAATTTCCAGTTTTCCAGTTCTATAAGAACGGGTCATTTTACCCTTAAAAAGAACATCGTCAATATGAGAATCAAGCCATTCAGATATATATTCCTCGGTACAGTAATCCATATTATCAATTGTAAGAACACAATTATAATCATCATAAGAAAACATACAAAAACCACCTTTCAAATAAAAAACCGCTGAAACTCTGTACAAGTTCCAGCGGTACTCATTGACAAATTCTAAAATTTGCAGTATGATATTACCAAACAAGGATACATCTTTCGCCAAAGGTGTATTCTTGGGACTTGCGACAGCTCCACCTGT
>JAFOMO010000120.1 GCA_017418905.1 Clostridia bacterium
ACTCCGTATAACATACCGTTTTGCATTTGGTTCGGCACAGTCTGCTGTACTCCGTATGACATACCGTTCTGCATTTGGTTCGGCACACCCTGCTGTACTCCGTAGGGAACAGCGTTAGAGACTTTTTGCTTGCGTATCATATCCAATATATTACATTTAATAATAATCAGCATTACAAGATACAGAAACGACGCACCGCCGCAAAACAAATACCCAAAAAGCATTAAGTCAACATCAGAGCCGGAAAGAAAATCTATAATAAGCGAAAATATTCCGTTTAATAACAGCATGGGCATTGCAATTAATAAAACAATAAGACTTACTATAGTCAATTTTTTATGATTGATCTGAAATGCTTCTAACTTTCTCCGCACGCCTTTAAAAATAAAACCAACGTATTCAACAAGAAATATTAAAACCAAAAATATTAAATAAAGATCCGAGATTATTTCCATTGTGTCTGAGAGAGCATAAAGATTCTTGTCAACCAAGCTGAGGCTGTACAAGAAAAAAATACTTCCCGGTATACCACACATCAGTCCCAATACCCTTAATACCTTTGAATCGTTTTTACTGTTCATTCAGTTATCTCCTATCTGTAATATCAAACATAATATTTTTGTGCTATTGACTCATACATCAATGCCTATTATATCACAATAAGAGATTTTAAGCAAACAAATTTTTTAATTTTGGGTTTTTCAACATATTTCGTAACAATTGAAATAATAATGTACTTATTCTGCTTCCTGATTAAAATCCCATTTCTTTCAAACCGTGAACAATAGAAACGTACTCTTCACGAATATCAAAGCCCTTAATATCTTCTCTGAGTAAGTCTATTGTATCGCCGTGTGAAATACCTCTGTGTGTTTTCGGCTCGAAGAAGATATGACGTTCTCCCCACTTCATAGATTCTGTATCTACAAGACCGTCATTATCGTTTTTGGAAAAGTTTCTTGCTATAATATATACAATATTCATCGGGAATCCCGCACTGCGGTAATTTTTCATTCGTGAGCCGACACTCTGATAATATACGTCATCACAATCAAGTGCTGTTTCGTTCATATCTTGGCAGTGCTTTTGAGTTAAGTCTGATACTGCGGCGATAAAGTCGGGGTCTTTTTCTCCGAAGCTCCTGAGAGCAGTGTTATACTTATCGGAAATATAGTCCTTCAAGGTCTTTGGTGCTTTTCCCAAAAGATAATCTGCATAACCGCACCCTCTGTGCGGAGTGCTGATAGTTGTAAGAGAAGCGACGTACTTATTCATACCTAAAACGGATATTGCATATCTGCTGTCAAGTCCGCCCTTTGAGTGAGCTATGATATTTACCTTTTGGCAGCCTGTTTCAGAAACTATCTTCTCTATTTTCTCTTTAAGCTCGTTTGCGCAGAACGCAACAGAGGCGGCGGAGTGCTGTTCGCCGTAATATATTACTGCGCCGTTTTTGATAAGCTCTTTAGGTATTCTGCCCCAATAGTT
Organism: Clostridia bacterium; assembly: GCA_017418905.1. GTDB lineage: Bacteria > Bacillota > Clostridia > Oscillospirales > Acutalibacteraceae > RUG592. The sequence continues at coordinate 1,489 of JAFOMO010000120.1, forward strand.
AAAGAATTTCAGATCTCTGAAAAATACTCCGTGTACCAGAAGCAGAGGATATTTTGTACAGCAGACCTCACTCTCTTTTCGCACCTCGTCAAGCTCTAAGCGGTCTGATTCAAGTACGTATTCGTAGTAAGCAGTATTACAGGCTTTTGTTATTACAAAGATATTTATTATGGGTATCCACCACATAAAGAACAAACAAAGCCTTTGTATTATGCCAAGCTGTAAGCTTGATATGACCATACGAATACAGCCGCACAACATTAAAAGAAGCGATAATATAAGATAAGATATACCGCAGACAATCAACACAGACGCCTCATTTGTCCAGACGCTGCGAAAGACAAGTAATAATACCACAATAAAAGCAAAGCTGAGTGCGTGTATCTGTAGTATGGCAATACCATTATATAGGGTGACAAGTCTGCGTAAAGGGCTTTGAACGTTTGACGGCTTGATAAGAGTTTTTACAAAAAGAACGAACACTGCAAGCGACAAAGGAATTACTAAAAAAGCAGATAAAAGCTTATGCGCAATAAATGCGGGGAATACAGTCAAAAGCACCGTATACAATGCGCCCAAAGCCACACTGCGGTATTTCAAGAAAGCTCACCTCTTAAACAAAGCTTGCAAACTCGCTTGTCGGTATTCTCAATTCGCCGTGTCTGTCGGGAGATTTAGGCTCATCATCTGCATAGCCTACCGCAAGCAAATTTACGATAGTATAATTATCGGGAATATTAAACTGCGCTTTTATTGTATCCTCTTCAAGGCGGCACATCCAGACAGAACCCAGACCAAGCTCGGCAGCTTGTAACATCATATGAGTTGTTACGATAGAAGCGTCAATGTCTGCAATGCTTTTTCCGTCATACGGACGTACCCACGATTTTTCTTTGTCGCACAATACGATAATAACAGCAGGCGCACCATAGGTTGACGCACCCTTTGAAAGCTTTTCAAGGCTTTCTTTTTCTTTTACAACAATAAGTCTTACAGGCTGATTGTTCTTGCCCGTTGGCGCAACTCTGCCTGCCTCGATTATTTTGTCAAGCTTTTCGCTCTCAATGGGCATATCTTTATATTTGCGTGATGAATAACACTTTTTTGCAATCTCTAAAAATTCCATTATGATCTATCCTTTCAATTTTTTATTTTTTTGTATATTAATTCTCAACTCTCAAAACTTTCCACTTTCAACTTTCAACTTTAAATTGAGATAAATTCCGCTGCCGTATAATACATACAACAGCGGAATTTTGTTTTGTTTATAAAAAGCTTATACAGGCTTATTACTTAACCTTCCAAAGCTCCTCTGCATACTGGAGAATAGTTCTGTCAGAGCTGAACTTGCCAGCGTTTGCAACATTCTTTAAGCACTTCTCGCCAAATGCGTTTCTGTCTGCATAATCGGCATTGACCTTGATCTTTGCCTCAACATAAGACGGAAGATCGAGAAGCAGGAAGTAATGATCTGCCGGATGCCAGTGTGTACCGTCAAGAAGTCCCTTCTTAAGCTCGGCAAAGCTGCCCTCGCCGTCACCGTATTTGCCGCCGTCGCTGAAAGTGCCGTCGGTAAGAGTATCAACAACTCTCTTGATCTCGGGGTTGCTGTCATAAATAGCTCTCGGGTTGTAAGAGTGGTTAGCCTTAAGCTCGTCGATCTTATCAACTCTTGCACCGAAGATATATTCGTTGTCTTCGCCTGCCTCTTTTGCGATCTCAACATTTGCGCCGTCCATTGTACCGAGTGTAACAGCACCGTTGAGCATAAACTTCATATTGCCTGTACCGGAAGCCTCTGTACCTGCTGTAGAGATCTGCTCTGAAATATCGGCTGCGGTAACGATCTTCTCTGCATAAGATACGTTATAGTTCTGTACGAACAATACCTTGATCTTGTCGTTTACATCGGGATCGTTGTTAACAAGCTTTGCGATCTCGTTGATGTATTTGATGATAGCCTTAGCCCTTGCATAGCCCGGAGCTGCCTTTGCACCGAAGATAAATGCTGTCGGCTGCCAATCGGGAAGCTTGCCGTCTTTGATCTTGAAGTAAATATCCATGATAGAGAAAGCGTTGAGAAGCTGTCTCTTATACTCATGCAAACGCTTTACCTGAATATCAAAGATAAAGTGCGGATCTATCTCTACACCCTCGTGTACCTTCATATAGTCGGAAAGCTGCTTTTTCTTCTCGAACTTGATCTTGTTGAAACGAGTGATAGTCTTTTCATTGATCTTTTTGTCAAGCTTCTTAAGCTCGGAAAGATCTCTGAGATATGCGTCGCTGCCGATAGTTTCTGTGAGAAGCTCGCACAGCTCGGGGTTGCAAAGACCAAGCCAGCGGCGCTGTGTGATACCGTTTGTCTTGTTCTGGAAACGATCGGGATAAATAGCATACCAATCCTTGAGAACATCGTTTTTGAGTATCTCTGTATGTATCTCGGCAACACCGTTAACATAGCTCGATACATAAATAGCAAGTCTTGCCATATGTACAACGCCGTTGTCGATAATTCTCATCTTGTCAAGGTTAACTTTACCGTTAAACTCTTTGATGAATCTGTCTGCGATTCTCTCGATAATAGCGTAAACCTCAGGGATAATCTCCTTCATCAGGTCAATGCGCCACTTCTCCAGAGCCTCAGCCATTACTGTATGGTTTGTATATGCGAATGTCTTCTGAGCAATAGCAAATGCCTCGTCAAAGGATACGCCGTCGATCATAAGCAAACGAATAAGCTCGGGGATAGATACAACAGGGTGTGTATCGTTGAGCTGAATAGCGTTAAGCTCAGCAAACTTGCTGTAATCTTTGCCATACTTCTTCTTATACTTCTTCAGAATATCCTGAAGTGAAGCAGAGCTGAAGAAATACTGCTGCTTAAGTCTGAGAACCTTGCCTGCGTGTTGGTTATCGTTCGGGTAGAGAACCTTTGTGATGTCGTCTGCATCGTTCTTAGCCTTTACGGAGCCTGCATAGTCAAAGTTGTTGAATTTAAGGAAATCGAAGTTTTCGAGAGCCTCAGCCTCCCACAAACGGAGAGTATTTACATTATCTGTGCCGTAGCCGATAACTGCCATATCATAAGGAACAGCCTTTACAGTCTGATCCTTGAATTTGACTTCAACTGTATCATCGTTTCTGCGGATACACCACGGATCACCGAAACGCTGCCAGTCGTCTGCTGTTTCAACCTGGAAACCGTCAACGATACTCTGCTTGAACAAGCCGTACTTATAGCGGATGCCGTAACCGTCAAGCGGTACATCATGAGTTGCGGCAGAATCAAGGAAGCAAGCTGCCAAACGTCCGAGACCGCCGTTGCCGAGAGCTGCGTCGTCTATATCCTCAAAAGCGTTTATGTCAATACCCTTCTTTGCAAGCATAGACTTGACATCATCAAGAATACCCAAGCAGTAAAGGTTGTTGTACATCATACGTCCCATAAGGAACTCAGCAGAGAAGTAATATGCTCTTCTGCCGCTTGCGTGTACGTTCTTAGACTTTGTCCAGCGATCTGCTACCTCGCCCATAACAGCCTTGCCAAGCTCCTGATGAAGCTCAGGTACTGTAAGCTCTTCTACCCCTTTGCAGTAGTCTGTTTTTGCGGCAAGCTCAAGCTTTTCGAGAATTGAGTCTTTTGTCGATTTCTTTTTCTTTTCCATTTTTTCTTCTTCCTCCAGCCTATTGTAGGTTACAGTGAGTTCTTTTATTTTTTTGGCAAGACCGTTAGCGGCATAATCCCTGCGGACTCTCCACTCCCAGTTACCGCCCAAAGTTGACGGAATGTTTATTCTTGCCTCGCTGCCAAGACCTAAGTAATCCTGCATCTGAATAATACAGTAATTGCTTACGCTCTCGTATGCAGTTCTTATTATACCCCAGTTGAACGGCTCATCGTCAGGCATTTTGCAGTACTCTCTTGCAAAATCAACGCACTGCTTTTTAACATCCATCATCTCGTTCATCCAACCGATAAGAGTATCATTGTCATGTGTGCCCGAATATACAACGCAGTTCGGTGTATATGTATGAGGCAAATAGTTGTTTTCCTCGTCTGAGTCGAAAGCAAATTCAAGCACCTTCATTCCCGGATAGCCGGAATCTTTAAGCAGCTTGATAACGCCGTCATTCATTGTGCCGAGGTCTTCTGCGATAATGGGCAAGTCTCCGAGTTCCTTCTTCATAAGGTTGAAGAATTCGATTCCCGGACCGTCCATCCACTTGCCGTTTATTGCGTTCTCTGCGCCGTAAGGAATTGCATAGTAGTCGTTAAACGCACGGAAGTGATCTATTCTTGTCATATCAAACAGCTCGCTTGCAGCCTTAATGCGTGCAAACCACCATTTGTAGCCTGTTTCTTTCAGATATTTCCAGTTGTAGAGAGGGTTGCCCCAAAGCTGACCGGTAGCAGAGAAATAATCCGGCGGACATCCTGCAACGCAAACGGGCTTTCTGTCGTCGTCAAGCCAGAACACCTCGGGATTTGCCCATGTGTCTGCACTGTCCATTGCAACATAGATAGGCATATCGCCTATGATCTCTATACCCAAGCCGTTAACGTAAGCTCTGAAAGCCTCCCACTGCTCATAGAATTTGAACTGAACAAATTTCCAGAACGAAATTTCTTTAGCCATTTTCTTTTTGTAGGTTTTAATGCCCTCGTCTGTTCTCAGTCTTATAGACTCGTCTTCCCACTCTGTCCACGCTTTGTTGTTGAACGAAGCCTTAACAGACATATACAAAGCGTAATTGTCAAGCCACGACTTGACCTTTGCCTTTGCACACCAGTTTTTGAACTTCTTCTTTGCAGCCTCGTCATAGGTCTTTGCAGAGAAGTTCTCAAAAGCGATCTTTAAAACGGCAAATCTGTTATTATAGATCTTTTCATAGTCGATCTTTTCGCTGTCGCAGCCCCAATCTATAGCCTTATAATCGTCAGGAGTCAAAAGACCCTCGGCACAAAGAGTGTCAAGATCGATCATATAGGGGTTTCCTGCAAATGTAGAGAACGACTGATAAGGAGAATCGCCGTAGCTTGTAGGTCCTACGGGAAGTATCTGCCAATACTTCTGACCTGCACCCTTTAAGAAATCAGCAAATTCATAAGCTTCTTTTCCGATAGTACCGATACCGTAGTTTGTTGGCAGAGATGTAATGGGCATTAATATGCCTGCAGCTCTGGACATTCAAATTCACAACCTTTCGCATTCCCGAGCGTTTGCCAAAAACATAATATGGCAGTGGGAATTTCTTATAATTTTTTATTTTTGTTAGATGATAATTACGGAATAAACTCGTACTTAAACTCTATTTTAGCATACATTTCAAATATTCGCAAGTCTAAAACACAAATTAATAAAAAAATAATACAAAAACTCGAAAAATGTGTTTTGAATATTATATGATTTTAATGATATTATTCTAATTTGCAATTAATTTAAAATATCACACAGCAATTTTTCTTATTCGGGAATATTTTCACCCGATCGGGCAAAGATAAATTCGATGATTTTTTACGGGAGGAATAAAATTTGAATATAAAGACAAAAATTTCCGCAATTTTCACAGCGGCAGTACTCATGCTTTCATTTGCCGCATGCGAAAATAAAGATACTATGATACCCGAAAGCCAAACGGACACCATAAACTCTCGTTCGGCAGATAAGGGTATTATAAGCTCACAGCAGGAAAGCACCATACAAAACCCAAAGGCACAGTCACAACCGGAAATACAGACAACCGATACAAACACCGATACACAGACAGATACGACTTCTTCAGAGGTGATCGTTACCGATATTGACGCTGCCGAGAATGATAATGTCGATAATACCGATATTACCGACACAGACAGCGAAGAAATGTACTCACCCGCTCCGATAGAGTTGGGCGGTTATACGGTATCGGCAGAAAAAGTCGAACTCGACAAAGCGTATAATACAGTATCGGGCGACAGCGTAACTGCCGAAATGTCGGGCGGTACTCTGTATATACTTGACGGCGGCAAGCTCGTTTCATACGGCATATCGGGTACATCGGGTGCATTTGACAGAGAAACAAAGCTTGCAAAGGGTTATACAAAAATAAGCACAGATAATTACGGCACTGTATATATCAGCGGCGACAATGCCAACGCTGTTTATATCTCAGATGACGGTACTCTCAACGACACAGAACTCAGGGGTAATCTCGAATTATCCGACATACAGGATCTTGGCTTGTTATACTCAAAAAGCAGTGACAGCGTGCTTTTATACCAAAACGGCGAAACAACAAGCTGGGCTATAACCAATATGAAAGACAGCGAAACACGCACAGGCGAGTTTAACAAGATATACAACATTGAGATACTGGGCGATAAGGTATTCGTAACGGGTACGAGCGCAGAGGATAAAAACAATCGCAAGGTTGCCGTATATAATACGCAGGGGGAGCTTATATCCGTTTCAAATGATAAAACCTCGGGCAACGGTATGACCTCGATCACTCAGACTGAATACGGCTGCATGGTAACGTCCCCCGGAATGATCTCGCTATATGACTATGAGTACAATATGATCGGGCAGACCACATCAAGGCAGCTTCAGGATCTTTTCGGAAGTGATAAAGACATTTCCGTACACAGCCTGTTTTCACTCAACGACGGAACAGTGCTTGCACTTTGTACCGAAGACGGCGAAAATCTATGCTTGTATAAACTGAGCGTATATTAAGGAAACACCTCACAATACCGCAATAAAGGCGGTGTTTGTGGGGTGTATCATTATATCACAACTCTTCATAACATTTTGTTACACTTTTAGTTACAAAGTTGAAATTGCAAATATCCCGATAATTTGGTATATTGTATATTGGTATTATACCAAAATATCAACAAGGAAGTGATAGAATGTTAAAAAGCAGTACAGTTTTAATGGCACTTATAATCAACATACTGATAATATGCTTGTGGCACTTTTTGTCTTTTAACATATCAAGGTTTATATCACAGTCGCTTGTTGATTACAAAAAATTCCCCTACCGTGCTTACAAAAGCGAAAACAGAGGCAAGTTTTACAGAGATAATTTCTACATTGACGCATGGTACGGTGTTTTACCTATCAAATATAACCGTGAAAACATAAACATAAACGTAATAACAGAGTCGGATATACCCACGTTGACGGAATATATCAACCTGACATGCAGAAGCGAGCTTTGCAGTATTATCAATCTGTTTTATTTTCTGTTTGCGATTGCGGTAAATCTGCCTGCAATAGGCTTTATTGTCGGGGTACTCGTAGTTCTGGGCAATATGCCCTTTATCTTTGCAAACAGATACGCACGCTTTCTTCTGCTCAACGAGCTTGTAAAAAAACGCAGGCTTGTACAGATAAATCAATATATCGAAGAACACAATACAGATAAATACGATTTCAGAAACTTTGAATAAGTGAGGTCAATTATGGCTTGGTTTTTTTCCGAAAGCATTACACAGCCCACGCATATCATAACAGGCGAGGACGCAAACCATATTACGTCGTCACTGCGAATGAAAGAGGGCGAACAGCTCACTATCTGCGACAAAGACGGAATACAGCACAACTGCACGATTGAACACGCAGAAAAAGGTCTTGTAAGCGTGCGTGTAAACGAGTCGTACCCATGCAGAAACGAGCCTCATACCCATGTCACCCTGTATCAGGCTTTGACAAAGGGCGACAAAATGGAGTTTATCATACAAAAGGCTGTTGAATTGGGAGTTAAAAGGATAGTACCCATACTTACAGACAGGTGTGTATCACGCCCCGATGAAAAATCTATGAAAAAGAAGCTTGAACGCTATAACAAGATAGCACTGCAGGCGGCTCAGCAGTCAAGACGTGGAGAAATACCCGTTGTACTGCCGCTGCAAACCTTAAAAGAAGCGGCAAAAAACGCAGGAAGCACGGCGATCGTATGCTATGAGCTGGGCGGCGAGCCTCTCGGAGTACATATAGAAAAACGCAGGGACGAAATATCTTTGTTTATCGGCAGCGAGGGCGGCTTTGAAAAACACGAGATAGACGAGATACTCAAAAACGGCGGTGCAGCCGCCACTCTCGGAAATAGGATACTCAGAGCCGAAACTGCTCCTATTGCCGCACTTTCGGTAATAATGTATCTGACCGATAACTTAGGCTCTGCAAACGATCACAAGCGTGATGATAACGGTAAAGCTGTCAACGGCGGCGATTGGCATATTTAGGAATCGTCAAAGCCGATGATCATACAACAATCAGTTGTTTAGGGGTTTTGTAAGACAGCACCGCACATTTTTCTTTGTGCGGTGCTGTTCAAAGCATTTTCAGATATTTTAGAAGGTCAATTTAAAGTAAATGCAGCCAAGTCAAAGAAAATGCAACGAATTGCATATAGAATAGAAAAAACCTTGAGATAAGCAATCTAATGAAATAAAAACAGGAAAAAACGAGAAGAAATACAGTAAAAAGGCACATTTTTTACAAAAAAACAGTATGCTGACGCAGACGTTGCACTAAAATCAAATTTTTGTCATAGTCATGTTCAACCATTCATGCGATTTACTTAACGTGGTCTTGTATTCTTTCTCTACATTCTTTGCAAAATAGAACCTTTTCATAAGTACGCAGCTTTGTTTTTTTTACAGCCGTTGCATACATAAGGTAAATACTGTAATCTTTCACAAACTTCTTCCGCATATTTTGTACAATGGGGGCTGCAATGTGAACATGTTGAACACTTTCTTGTACAATGCCGCATTTACTTTGAAAATTCAAGTGAACTAAAAAATTAAAAAATATTCTTTTTTGATATTGACAAAATTCTTCATTAGTGATAACATATTAAGAATTACAAAAAGAGAGAAAAAGAAAAGGAGTGTTTAGTATGGCATTTTATTTTGATGAACCTTCACGCACATTCGGTGAGTATCTTCTTGTTCCGGGATATTCTTCAAGCGAGTGTATACCCACGGCAGTAAGCCTAAAAACACCTTTGGTAAAATTTAAAAAGGGTGAGCAGTCGGCTATTACCATGAATATACCTATGGTAAGTGCTATTATGCAGTCTGTATCTAATGATACAATGGCTATTGCATTGGCAAAAGAGGGCGGCGTTTCTTTTATATACGGCTCTCAGACGGTAGAAGAAGAAGCTGCAATGGTTGCAAGAGTAAAGAACTACAAGAAGGGCTTCATTACATCAACATCGAACATCACACCCGACGCAACATTGGCTGATATTCTCGAATTAAAGAGAAGAACGGGTCACTCCACCGTTGCCGTAACTGATGACGGCACAGCACACGGCAAGCTGTTGGGTATTATCGGCAGCAAAGATTACAGAGTAAGCAGAATGGATTCTTCCACAAAGGTTAAGGAATTTATGACTCCGCTCGACAAGCTTATTACAGCACCTGCCGAAAC
>JAFOMO010000121.1 GCA_017418905.1 Clostridia bacterium
CAGGACTGTTTTTGAAATTCACCCCTAAAAGGGCTGGAGCGTGCCTCCGGCGGCTAAGGGGCGCTGCCCCTTAGAACCCCGCAAGCCTTTTGAAAAAGGCTTGACCGAAAACTAAATTGTTGGTTTTTGCACAGTCTGAATTGCGAATTGCGAATTGAATTAGTGCATTGCGAATTGAATTGTGAATACAATTCTTTCGTCCTCGGTGTAAACAACGCTCAGTTTCCCTTTGTGGTTTTGTACTATCATCTGAGCCATTGACAAGCCGATACCGTAACCGCCCGTGTCGCTGTTTCGTGAAGAATCGCTCCTGTAAAATCTGTCAAAGAATTTCTTTACGCTGTCCTTGTCAAGCCCTTTGCAGGTATTTGATACGGTAAGCACTGCCTTCTTTGACTTCTGCGTAAGCTTTACTTCTATTTTTTTTCTGTCGTCTGTATATTTTATTGCATTGTCAAGCAGAATACCCACTAATCTAACTATATCTTCAAGATCACCCATAACGGCAACATTCGGCTGTATGTGAGTTTCAAGCTCTATATTCTTTGTCTGAGCAGACGCAGAAAAAGCCTCAATGCTGTTCGATACTATCTCTGTAAGTATGATACGCTGTTTTTCTTTTTCCGAAATTACCTGTTCGTCCATTTTTGAAAGCTCTATCAAGCCTTTAACGAGGGTGCTCATTCGTGCGGTCTGAGCCTTTATGTTGTCTATCCACTTGCTGCCGCCGTCTATCATCTCCATAACCTCGGCATTTGACTGTATAACGGCAATGGGCGTTTTAAGCTCATGACCTGCGTCCGTGATAAATCTGCGCTGTTTCTGCCTGTTTTCTTCAAACGGCTTTATTATTCTGCCCGATACAACGATAAGTATTATCAGCACCGCAATTATACAAGAAATAATAGTAACAAGAGTGATAGTAAGCAATGTGTGCAGAATGTTTAAGTCTTGCTTGCAGTCAACTGCAATGACCATAAGTCCGCCGTTATACTCAAAGCACCCGAAACGATAGTCACCGTAATAGCCCTTGTCTTTTCCGCAGCGGGCTATTTCTTTTATCTGAACTGTAATGTCCTGTATTTTGTTTATAGCTATATGAGAATAGTCTGCGCCGTTTATTTCGTTGTCTGTGAGTACCGCAGAGATGTATCTTGTCTGAAACGGTATCTCGTCATGAAACAAGGCGCTTTGTTCATCACGGGGAATAATGGGGAACGAGCCGTCATTCTCGTATAAGAACTCGATTATACTATCCGTCTTTTCGGCAAGACGTACACGCAGGGTAATATTCACGGCAGTAAAAGCAACTGTCAAAGTAACAGTCATAGATATAACTGCAAGCAGTATAAAGCGAATTTTTAGCAGCCTTAACATTTACACAGCCTCCAGAATGTAGCCTCTGCCTCTTAAAGCCGAAATCTGAATATTCGCATTCAGTGCGGCAAGCTTTTTTCTCAGGTATGATATGTACACCCACACCACATTGATCTCAGCCTCACTGTCATAACCCCAGATACGTGTCATAAAGCTTTCTGTAGATACGGGGCGGTCTTTGCTTTTCATCAGCATTTCCATCATAAGGTATTCTTTTTTTGACAGTCTGAGAGTACCGCCGTCCGAGGTAAGCTCATAAGACGTGCGGTCAAGCTTGACATTTCCCATAGTTATAATATCGGGTATCATATCGCCCGATCTTCTCACCAATGCGCCTACTCTTGCGATAAGCTCCGGCATTGCAAACGGCTTTGTGAGATAATCGTCTGCGCCTGCGTTAAGTCCCTCGACTTTATCGGAAAGTTCTCCCTTTGCAGTTAGTAAAAGTACAGGCGTATTTATACCCGATCTTCTCATAGCGTCAAGCACCTGCAAGCCGCTCATTTTAGGCATCATAACGTCAAGAATAACTCCGTCATATTTATCGTTCATAATATAGTCGAGAGCCTCTCTGCCGTCATACACTGCGTCAACTATATAGTTTTTGTGGCGCAGTATCTCAGATACAGCCTCGGACATTGCTCTCTCGTCCTCGGCGTAAAGTAATTTCATAGTTAGTCATTCCTTCTTTTAATTGTTAATGCTCCGCTTCATATTGCCGTATTAAGTCTAATGCCCATACATCATCAATGATATAAACTCTGTCCTCGGCATAACTCGCTTTACCGCCGTATTTATCCTCAAGCTTTTTCATTACTTCATCAGACAGTACAGCCACAAAAGCCTTTCCGCTTTCGCAGTACATCTCAATTCGATTATTGCCGCTCTCACTGCTGAAAAACGAAACGGCAATTTTTTCTCCGCTGTTTGTCTGCTGTGTACTCTTCGCATAAGCGAGCTTTGCAAGCTCTACCATTTTGTCGTCAAGACCGCAGTCGGCTATCATTATCTTTTCTCTGAGCTGATAAGTATTTCTTACTATTCTCAGTCTGCATTCTTTGTCAACTGTTTTTCCGTTTTCATCGCTCTGAGTTTTGCACGTTTTGTAGTATGAACGTATATGTCCGATCTCGTCATCATCAAAAACAAGCCAGATCATAATATTCTCTGTCGGGTCATTATATACCATAGGATACCCCAGCTGCGAAACATTGCCGCAGCTTTTGCATTTGGCGGTGAACAGCTCGCCGCTTAATATCTTCTCTTTCAAGTCGGGATTTTTGTCGCCGTTTACGGCACTCCATTTATTTACTTCTATGCTTTTGCCGCACCTGCGGCATTGTATGTTTATTTTATCTTTCATTGACAAGGCGATCGCCCCCTTATTTATTGTGGAGTTTGGAGTTTTGGAGTGTTGAGAGTTAAGATGTTACGAAAACCAAAAGCCCCTCCGCCTCGCTTTCGCTTGGCACCTCCCTGTTAAGAGAGGTGTCATAAAGTACACATAGCATACTTTATGACGGAGGGGTCAATTAAGCATTTCTGATTGAATATAAGTCCGTGTGCAATGTGCAATGTGCAATGTGCAACGATTGCTTGCAATACTTTATGAATAGAAGTCCCTTAGCGGAACATCGTATGAAGTTTGACCGCAAGAATGTCAGCGGGCACTGCCCGCCAGTAACGGTTATATTATGTATGACTGCGTAATTGCGCATTCAGAGTGTGCAAAAAGTAGTGTTCTTCTATGTCAAGCCTTACTGCGCCGCCTTGGAGCGGCGGGGAAACTTTAGCTCAAAATCGTACTTAGGGGAATGGTCACGCAAAATGCCCCTCTTTCAAAAACAGTCCGCAGGTATTAACGCAATTATACATACAGAATGAATAATTTCTTTGCCCGCAAGCAAAATAGTATCGGTTTTTATGTGTACAAATGCGATGTTGTCAGCGGCGACTCGCCGCCAAGCCTTTTGAACAAGGCTTGACCGAAAACTAAATTGTTGGTTTTTGCACAGTCTGAATTGCGCATTGCGAATTGAACTGCTTGTGTTCGTGTTTGATTTCCGTGAAGAGCTGTATTCCCGTCCAGTTTATGTTGGTATCGGTGACTAAAGCTTTGTAGTCTATCTGCCCTAATACAGAGCGTATCGAGATCAACAAAAGGTTCAGCTTATCCGAGCTTATGCCAGAAATGACAATAAGCTCATCTTTGAAACTGCGCTGTGTTACAGCAGGCTTTTGCTTTTCAAAGCCGTTTTCGCCAAGCATAAAGCCTATCTTTTGTATCTGGTCTTTTTCGCTTACGGATATAACTGCGCACTTGTAGGGCAGCAAAGCCTTGTTTGCAAGAGCTGTTCTTGCAGGGGAAAAGTTATAAAGCAGTATTGTCGGGGTCATTTTTATCGTCCTTTAAAAAAGCTTTCAGCTTGTCGATTATGCGTTCTGTATCTTCTCTGCCTATCCGGTACACCGCTTCAAGATGTTCGGGAGATGTGTCTGTGCGTGAAATTTTCAGTTCCTCATGCGGTCTGATAAAGAAAATATTGCCCTTCTTTTCTTCTGAAAGTATGTAGTCCTTTTCATCATTATACATCTTCGGACGCTGCTTTATCGCCTGCAAAAAGTTAGGGTATTTTTTATATACTATCGCAGACAGTCCGGGATTTTCTTCCGTTTTTACATAGCTGTCTGTTCGTGTGCATACAACTACATTCTTTTTAAAGCCCATTTCCTGAAACTTTTTCAGAGGTATGCTGTCGGTCATTCCGCCGTCAAGCAGCTTTTTGCCGTCAACCTCTACCATTTTTGATACTATCGGCATTGACGCAGACGCACGCAGATATTCCATTTGTATGGGGTCTTTGAGGTCTGTAATTCTTATGTACTCGCTTTGACCTGTTTCAATATTTGCAACTACGGCGTAAAACTCTGTGGGCGAGCTTTTGAACGTGGCGTTGTCGAAAATGTCAAGCTTCCAGGGAATGTCAAAATAACAGAAATCTCTGCCCACAATATCACCTGTTTTGATAAGAGTAGAAAAGCTCATAAAACGCTTGTCAGACGCATATTTTTTGTAATAGCGAATACCTCTGCCCGGCTGATTCGATACATAGTTTGCACCGTGTATAGCACCTGCCGAAACACCTATTATACCGTCAAACGTGATCTTGTTTTCCATAAGCACGTCAAGCACGCCGATAGTGTATGTAGCGCGCATTGCGCCG
>JAFOMO010000122.1 GCA_017418905.1 Clostridia bacterium
AACAGTCCGCAGGACTGTTTTTGAAATTCACCCCTAAAAGGGCTGGAGCGTGCCTCCGGCGGCTAAGGGGCGCTGCCCCTTAGAACCCCGCAAGCCTTTTGAAAAAGGCTTGACCGAAAACTAAATTGTTGGTTTTTGCACGGTCTGAATTTTCAATTATTAAAACTGCATATTGAAATTTACGCAGAAATGTATTATAATGATAAAGATTTAAAAAATATTACAGGAGGTTTTTTCAGAATGTTCAAGATTTTAGAAAAAACTGCACTTAATCCCTCTATGACAAAAATGGTCGTAGAAGCACCGCTTATCGCAAAAAAGGCTAAGCCGGGGCAATTTATTATTTTCAGAGTTGACGAATACGGAGAAAGAGTTCCGCTTACTATTGCTGATTATGACGCTGAAAAGGGTACTGTTACCATTATATACCAAAAGGTCGGCAGAAGTACAATGCTGCTTGATACACTTAACGAGGGCGAATATATTCTCGATTTTGTAGGTCCTCTCGGCGTTGCAACAAAGCTTGACGGATACAAAAGGGTTGCCGTTATCGGCGGCGGTGCAGGCTGTGCAATTGCATATCCGCAGGCAAAGGCTTTGCACAACGCAGGCGTTTATGTTGATATGATAGCCGGCTTCAGAAATAAAGACCTCATTATTCTTGAAAATGAAATGAATGCTGCAAGCAATAATCTGTACCTTATGACAGACGACGGTTCAAACGGCAATAAGGGCTTTGTTACAAACGCTCTTGAACAGAACATCAAAAACGGCACAGACTATGATCTTGTTATTGCTATCGGTCCTATTCCAATGATGAGAGCCGTAAGCGAGCTTACAAGACCCTACGGTATAAAAACTATCGTTTCTATGAATCCGATAATGATAGACGGCACGGGAATGTGCGGCGGCTGCCGTATCACCGTTGGCGGAAAAACAAAATTTGCCTGTGTGGACGGTCCCGATTTTGACGGACACGAGGTAGATTTTGCAGAGCTTATGAAACGCAATGTTACATACAAAAAAATGGAACAGGCTGCCAGAGAAAAAGAATGCAGACTTATCAAAAATGTCGAGGTAAACTAATATGACAAATATGTGTCCCACTAAAACACCAATGCCCGAACAAGACCCGAATGTAAGAAATAAAAACTTTGCAGAGGTTGCAAGCGGCTATACAGTAGAAATGGCGCTTGATGAAGCCGCAAGATGCTTAAACTGCAAAAATCACCCTTGCATGAGCGGCTGTCCCGTTAACGTGCCTATTCCCCGCTTTATCGAGCAAGTAGTTAAGGGCGATTTTGAAGAGGCTTACAAGATAATCACTACTGCAAGCTCCTTGCCTGCTGTATGCGGAAGAGTGTGTCCGCAGGAGGCTCAGTGCGAATCTAAGTGCGTAAGAGGTATCAAGGGCGAGAGCGTAGGCATTGGCAGACTTGAAAGATTTGTTGCCGACTATCATTTACAGCACGCTGATGAAAATATTGAAAAGCCCGTGAGCAACGGTCACAAGGCAGCCGTTATAGGTTCGGGTCCCGCAGGCTTGACCTGTGCAGGTACTCTTGCAAAAAAAGGCTATGCTGTTACTGTTTTTGAAGCATTTCATACAGCAGGCGGAGTTCTGATGTACGGTATTCCCGAGTTCAGACTTCCCAAAGCAATTGTACAAAAAGAGATAAGCACCCTAAAAAAGCTTGGTGTTGACATTAAAACAAATATGGTCATAGGTAAGGTGTTATCGGTTGACGAGCTTCTCGACGACGGATTTGAAGCCGTGTTTGTAGGCACGGGTGCCGGCTTGCCCAACTTTATGGGTATCGAGGGTGAAGGTCTTATCGGTGTATATTCGGCAAATGAGTTCCTCACGAGAATAAACCTTATGAAGGCATACAAAGAAGAATATGACACACCAATAATACGTCCGAAAAATGTAGCCGTAGTAGGCGGAGGCAATGTTGCTATGGACGCAGCACGCAGTGCGCTCAGACTTGGTGCGGAGAACGTATATATTGTATATCGCCGCAGCGAAGAAGAAATGCCTGCAAGAAATGAAGAGATACACCACGCAAAAGAAGAGGGAGTAATCTTTAAGATTCTTTCAAACCCGATCAAGGTTATCGGTGATGATGAAGGCAAGGTAACAGGTCTTGAATGTGTTGAAATGGTACTCGGTGAGCCTGACGCAGGCGGCAGAAGACGTCCCGCTGCAAAGGAAGGTTCAAACTTTGTACTTAACACAGACGCAGTTATCATTGCAATTGGTAATTCTCCGAATCCGCTTATCCGCACAACAACTAAAGGCATTGAGGCAAATGCCAAGGGCTGTATCATTGTTGACGAAGAAACAATGAAAACGACTAAAGAGGGCGTTTATGCCGGCGGCGACGCTGTAACAGGTGCGGCAACGGTAATTAAGGCAATGGGCGCAGGCAGAAATGCCGCTAAGTCTATTGACGAATACCTCTCTAAATAAAGTGGAAAGATGAAAGTGGAAAGTGGAATTTTTTAGCTTAAAGCTCAAAATGAGAAGCTGAAAACTATTCGCACTCCACACTCCATACTAATAACAAAAAGACCTTGACATTAAGCTTTGTCAAGGTCTTTTGTTATAACTTAATAAGTATTATAAAATTGATTCATTTGTTCTATTGTACTATTAAATTTATCCGAATAATTCATACTTCCACATCCTAAAGATTTTTTTATAATTATATTGTTATTCAGAATTTTTGTCAATACCATTTATTAGGAATATTTATTTTTTAAACCCAACAATAACGATTATTCATTTTTATTACATATAATTTTAAAAATAATTACATTTACTTTATTTTCTTTGTATGGTATAATCTATATAATTCTAATGATCTATTTTGATTTTTGAATTATATTATACAAAAGGAAGGTTATATATGATGTTTTCAAAAACAAAACTGTATTACGAAATGTCCGAACAGCAGTTCAAGGAAATGGAAGAGTTCTACACAAAGTTAGGCTTTAACGAAGATCAGGTAAAAAAGCTTACGAAAAGCTGTTTCGGGTCGGAGATAAGAACAAGCAAAAATGCGTCTTACTCTTATGACTGGAGCTTTTATCGTCACAGAGAAATGCCGCCCGAGCCGAGAGGTTTCAAATCGGCAGGTATGCCGATCATGCGTAATATGATGTCGTCAATGCCATTTATGGCAGGTGCGGCTGCCCCTCAGCGTGCTTTTAACTCTTATGCGGCAAAAAGCTGTGCAGCTATGGAAGAAGCTTGCGCAGACGCTTGTTATGAAGAGACGCTCAGAGCAGCCGAACCCGCAGAAGAACCCGAGTTCAACACAGCCGAAACTCGCTTGACCAAAGAAAACGAAGAACACAGCCCTCTCGATAAACCTCAGCTTATCTTTTCGGCAAACGTCAACACAGCCTCGTGGACTTATCTTCGCAGCAGAATTGCACGAAATCGTTCTGTCGACTCACACTTTGTACGAATAGAGGAGATCATCAACTCATACCCCTTTGAGTTGAACG